>NZ_LNUO01000198.1:0-2535 GCF_001462175.1 Psychrobacter sp. ENNN9_III | reverse complement strand
GCGCCTATTTTTAGCGTTATAGTTGGGTATATAAATGGGCGATAGTCAATACTAAACAAAATAGACACACTGTATGAATACGCTAGACTGACTTGAAAAAACCATTTTTATTCATAAATAAGAACCGTACAAAAGAAAAGATCTATAGGGAATAATGACATTAAAAACAATAGGAAGGAGCTTAAAATGACAGAAAATGTCGATTATCAAAATGGTCTACAAGTGCGCACTGAAGTAATGGGTGAAGCACACGTTAAGCGCTCGCTTGATAGCGCGACTGGCTTTACTCAGCCGTTACAAGACTGGATCATTGAACACGCTTGGGGCAGCACATGGCAAGATGACTCAGTACTACCGCGCAAATATCGCTCCTTAATTACCATTGCTTTTTTGATCGCGCAAAAAAAGCCCGACCGAGCTCAAAGGCCATATTCGCGGTGCCATTAATAATGGTGCTAGTGTCGCTGAGATTCGAGAAGTATTGATGCATAGCTTGCCATACTGCGGTGCACCTGCCACTCAAGAAGCGTTTCGCGCTGCCATAGAAATCCTGAATGAGTTGGATATTGATATAGATATTTAAAACTATGGTAGTCAAACAATTCATAGTAGTAGTCTTAAGAATATTCACTAAAAATTAAACCCTAAATTTCTGCTATAATACCGACACTCATCAAACATTATGTTCATTCCATAAACCCTTATAGTATAAAGGGTTAAGAGATAACTCCATTATGACAACTGCCGTACAAACACACGTACCTGCTGCCAAGGTCAAACCCAAAAAAGCCATTCAAGGCGAAAAATTGCGTGGCTACGACAAAGTTGCGCGTATCCCAATTAAGGTCATCCCGACCGTCGAGGCCAAGAAAAAGCCAGATTGGATTCGGGTTAAGATGTCGTCGCCTGCTGAAGTCGCGCGTATCAAAGCCACCTTGCGCGAGCAAAAGCTCTATACCGTCTGCGAAGAGGCGGCCTGCCCTAACCTGCCACAGTGCTTCGCCGATGGGACAGCGACCTTTATGATTATGGGTGACATCTGTACCCGCCGCTGTCCGTTCTGTGATGTGGGCCATGGTCGTCCTAATGCGCTAGATGCAGACGAACCGCGTCACACTGCTGAGACCATTCAAGGCTTGGGTCTTAAATATGCGGTCATTACCTCTGTCGATCGTGACGATCTAAAAGACGGCGGTGCTGGGCATTTTGTAGAAGTATTAAATGAATCACGTGCCCTTAGCCCGAACTGCTTGATTGAGATATTGGTACCCGACTTCCGTGGTCGTATGGAGATTGCGTTAGACTTATTGACTGAAACACCGCCAGACGTCTTTAACCACAATATCGAAACCGTGCCACGTCTGTATAAAGCGTTCCGTCCAGGTTCTGACTATCAGCATTCACTAGATTTGCTTAAACTGTATAAAGAGCGTCGTCCTGATATCGCGACTAAGTGCGGCTTTATGGTTGGCCTCGGTGAGACTGAAGAAGAAATCTATGCGCTGCTCGACGATCTAAAAGCACATGATGTCGATATGATTACCATCGGTCAGTATCTACAGCCGAGTAAAAACCATGCGCCTGTCGATCGCTACGTACATCCAGACGAGTTTCAGCGCTATATGGACTACGGCAAAAAGATTGGCTTCTTTAGCATTTGGGCAGGCCCAATGGTACGCTCAAGCTACTTTGCCGATCGTCAATACTATGGCGAAGATTGCCCGGCGCCCATCCGCAGCAAAAAAGCACTAGAGGCTGAAGGTAAGCTTGGTTGTTAGTATTCGATTGATTAAGCCAGTTATTTATAGAAAAAGGAGACTCGCAAAGGTCTCCTTTTTTATTGTGCTCTACTCAAAGCGACTACATTAGTACGTTAAGATAGTGCTATATTTCGAAATAATAAAAACCCCTACCCTATTTAAGGACTGATCAATGAGCAGCGAATTTACCCCACAAGAAGGCTCTTGCTCCTGTTATAGCAATACTTATACGGTCAACAATAAGCCTATTGGTCGCTTTATTTGCCACTGTACTATTTGTCAAGAATACACGGGACAAGCTTATAATGATGTGACGGTTTTACTTAAGTCAGATGTCAGCGAATTAGATATCAAAAAAACGCATTTTCAGCGCTGGAAAATGCCGCCAAACATTAACCGTGGACTTTGTAAATATTGTCATAAACCAAGTATAGAGATGGCGTTGGGTGGCAATCTCATATTAGTACCGACAACAAACTACCCTGACATAGCTGCATTACCTGAACCGACTATGCATCTATTTTATAATCGCCGCGTTGCAGATATGGACGATGATTTACCCAAGTCCAATGGCTTTGCACAAAGTCAGGCAATGATCGTTAAAGCGCTTGCCCAGGGTATGTTTGAAAGAGTGGCAAGTCGTTAGTTAGTGTCTGTGTTTAGGATCTAGGTTTAGAACTCAAATTCAGATCCTAGAAATCATCAAATTCAGATCCTAGAAATCATCACTAAAAACAGTCAGCTGATAATATAAAAAGGGTGAATGACAAATAAT
>NZ_LNUO01000197.1:0-5803 GCF_001462175.1 Psychrobacter sp. ENNN9_III | reverse complement strand
GTGTTATAAGAGTTTGGAAAAACATATGGGTTTTTAAATAATAAAAAGGCCTTTAATACTATAGTAAACATAGCATTAAAAGCCTTTTCGTTTTAAGTATAAACTAGTATTTATAGACTATTCCAATGCCTCACACGGCAAGCCCACATAATTTTCTGCAATGGTTGTCTTACCTGCTTCTGAGTTAATAAAGTAGTCAAACTCAGCTTGCTGCACACGGAAATCAAAACGACCCGCACTTTGGAAACGATGTAATAACATAGTCATCCACCACGAGAAACGTACCGCTTTCCAGACCCGTGCCAAACATATTTCTTGATAGCGTGGAATCAGATCAGTACGCCCTTCTTTGTAGATTTTTGCAAATAGACGAAAGGCAGTCTCTACATCACTGGCAGCAAGGTTCAAGCCTTTCGCCCCAGTCGGCGGTACGATGTGCGCGGCATCCCCTAACAAAAACACTTTGCCATACTGCATGGTTTCACATACATAAGAGCGCAATGGAGCGATACTCATCTCCAATGCTGGGCCAGTCACTAAGCGTTCAGCCATTTCTGGTGGAATACGGCGCTTTAACTCATCCCAAAACTTTTCTTCATTCCAGTTCTCTATTTTGTCTGTATCAGGCACTTGGATGTAATAACGACTTCTGGTCGGGGAACGCATTGAACAGAGTGCAAAGCCGCGCTCATGGGCGCAATAAACCAACTCATCATTGACTGGTGGCGTATCACTCATCAAACCTAGCCAGCCAAATGGATAGGTTTTTTCATATTCTTCTAATTTACTAGCAGGAATGGATTTGCGCGAAACGCCGTGAAAGCCATCACACCCAGCAATATAATCGCAATCTACACGAAATATTTCATCTTTATGTTGGTAAGTCACATAAGGGCTGTCTGACTCAATATCATGTAGCTTGACATTATCCGCTTGATACACTGTGATAGCGCCTGCTTTTTCACGTTCCTCCATCAAATCGCGAGTCACTTCTGTTTGACCGTACACAATCACATGTTTGCCACCGCTGTATTTTTCGAGGTCTAACTGATAGTGCTCACCCTGAAAACTAAAGTCTGTGTGAGTATGAATTAAGCCCTCTTTGTCCATACGCGCGCCAGCACCCGCTTCACGAATGAGGTCTGCTGTACCTTGCTCTAACACACCTGCACGAATACGTCCCAATACATACTCACCTGATTGACGTTCTAAGATGATATTGTCGATACCAGCTTTGGTCAATAACTGCCCAAGTAACAAACCAGATGGACCTGCACCAATGATGGCAACTTGAGTTTTGGTGGTTACTTGTACAGTTGAAGTTGCCTGAGTGTTAGTCATAAAATCCCTCTTTATATTTAGTAAAGTCCATTTAAACTTGTTTGTCATTTATCATATGGTGCACTTGTCGCCCATTATATTAAAAGTCAAAAAAGACCGTTTCATCGTCACCTTGTAAGCGTATATCAAACCGATAGCGTGGTTTTCCATCACCTGCTTCTTTTACTGCTATCAATGTTTTACGGCGCACGGGTGATGGAACTTTATTTAAGACTGGGCAATTTTCATTAGCCGCCTCTTCGTCATCAAAGTACGCTCTGGTTTGCAAATGAAGATTGATACCACGTGCAAAAATAGCAATATTGATATGAGGCGCCATTGATTTACCGTCGAAATCTACTTGCCCAGGTTTAATCGTCTTAAAATAAAAGTTGCCCTCCATCGCGCAGGCACTACGACCAAAGCCACTAAAGGGTTTTTTATTATCAAAATCAGCAACATAGTTGCCGTGGCTATCAGCTTGCCAAACCTCAATTAAGGCATCGTGGACTAAGTCGTCATTGCCATCATATACAGAGCCGACCAGTTCAATGTGCTCACCCTCGGCATTTTCTTTAGCCAAATCTTGCCATATCTCATCTGATCTTGACTCAAAGCCTGCAATCTCTAACGCTAACCCGATATGGACGAAAGGCCCTGCCGTTTGTGAGGCTGTTTCACGCAGTAAACCCGTCTCGTCTTGTGATTTGTATTGGCTATACATGTTTTACTCCTCAAAATAGGTTTGTAATGCGCCGCGAACGACCACATCGAAACGATACGCTAGGTAGTCCATCGGTTTGCTCATAGCCATATCCAAGCGCGCAATCATCGTTTCTACCGCTTCTGGGTCTTTTAATACCTGTACGATTGGGCACAGTGGAACCAATGGATCACCTTCAAAGTACATTTGAGTAATTAAGCGAGTCGAGATCGACGGTCCCATGACTGAGACGTGAATATGCGCAGGACGCCAGGTGTTAATACCGTTTGGCCAAGGATAAGGACCAGGTCGCACTGTACGAAAACGATAGCGACCATCAGCATCTGTCATACAACGGCCGACCCCGCCAAAATTTGGATCAAGAGGTGCAAGGTAGCTGTCCTTTTTATGACGATAACGGCCCCCAGCATTGGCTTGCCACATCTCAACTAGTGTATTGGGAACTGGCTTGCCAAACTGATCAATCACACGACCATGTACTACAATACGCTCACCAATAGGTAAGCCTGCTTGTGAGCCTTCTGTACGAAAATTCATCAATAAATCATTATCATGTTGACCCATGTCTAAGTTATGAAAGACAGGACCACTGCGCTCTGAGGGGCTGGCATTTTGAATACTAACTAATGCTTGACGCGGAGAACGAGAAACTGAGGTTTTATAACCTGGTGTATACTGTGCAGGTTGCCATGCACGGTCGCGCGCGACAAAATAAGGATAGTTTTGACTCATTAGGAGTATCTCCATTTTTATAAAAGGCTTAGAGCATTGAATATTTTAATATTAGGATATTGCATCACCCCAGCCATTTTTCTTTAGCTAAAGAAAACGCATGATTGGCCGCTGGTACACCATTTTTCTTTAGCTAAAGAAAACGCATGATTGGCCGCTGGTACACCAGCATAGATAGACACATGCATCAGTACTTGACGCAACTGAGCTTCGGTAATACCCAAACGCTGCGCTGTGCGTAAATGCAATCCCAATTCACCATCGCGCCCTAGTGCTGCTAATATAGCGGTCGTAATCATACTACGCTGCTGAAAAGTCAAACTGGGATCTCCCCATAGCTCGCCCCATGCATTACGAGTAATAAACTGTTGAAACGGACTGTCTAGCGTCGTGGCATTCTTAGACGCTCTTTCGACATGAGCGTCCCCAAGAATGCGTTTACGTTGTACAAGCCCTTGCTCATAGCTGACACCTGTTTGACCGACGGTCGCACGAGCAGCATTGGTTTGAATATAGTCGACTAGCTGACTTGGTGCCTCAACTGACGGCACATGCCCCACCCCTGCAAATACGGTTAAGTGGGCATCAGGAAAAGCCGTCTGTAATGCTTCTAAAGTAGCAGGAGGGGTCGACACATCCTCCGAACCAGCAAGTAAGGCAACACTTTTAGCATAGCTTGCTAGTTTGTCGCGGTTATCGACTTGTGCCAATGCTTCACAAAGCTTGGCATAGCTCTCATCATCGCTGCGTAACAATTGTACTTGCCAGCCTTGTAGCGTTTCGGGGTATTGTTTAGCATAGCTTGGAGCGAACCAACGTGTCACGATGCCTTCAGCCATCTCAGCCAAGCCTAAATGACGGACATTTTTGGCACGTTCGGCCCAAGCTTCTTTAGTACCGATGACAGCACCAGTGTTGGTTAACCATACTTGCTCTAAGCGCTCAGGTGCTATCTGACATAAGCTTTGACCGATGACACCGCCAATCGATGTACCGATAAAACTAAAGCTCTCAATCTCTAGCGTATCGGCTAAGGCAAGTACATCGTAAGCCAGCACTTCTGCAGAGACATCATCTGCTGCGACCCCACTACGACCGTGTCCCGGTAAGTCCCAGCGGATACAACGATAGTGTCCGTGTAATTGGTCACAGAGTTTATCCCAGACGTCACGACTCATCCCAAGTGGATGCGCCATAAATAATGCTGGTAGATAAGCCTCACCACTATCTTGATAAGCGATAAGGTGTACGTCGGTTGCAAAAAATGCCATGCTTGTTCTCCTGCGCGTGTAACTTTCAAAGAGCGATTACTTATCCCAATTTGGATCCAATCTATTCATCAAGCGATAGTAAGCGGGCCATTCAGGCAATCTCACTGCAGCACCAGCTTGAGCGTCACCACCTTCAAATTGCTCTCTTGTTTTTCTCATAGCATCATCACTTACTTGAATCATCTCTCCTCCGATGCCATGGCTTTTAACTGCACTTGACATCCTTGAATGATTTGATACATTCTCATAAATGCCCAAGATACGTCAGGTCCAGTCGTGATAACCCCATGATTATTCAGCATCAAAGTGTGATTGGTCGGTCCAAGTGAAGCTATCAGTCGTTGCTGTTCGCTCTCATCTAACACAATACCTTCAAAATTGTGATAACCAATTCGATCGTAGAACATAAACGCTTCTTGGTATAAAGGCATAAAACCGCACTTTAATGCGCTTACCGCTTGGATATCAGTATTGTGAGTATGCATAACACAGTGTACATCCGGCCTACCCTTATGAAGCGCAGTATGAATCACATTGCCTGCCTGATTGATAGGATAAGGTGAGTCGTCGACCTTATTTCCATCAAAGTCAATTTTGACTAAGTTTGACGGTTTTATTTCACTATATAGCAGCCCAAAAGCATTAATAAGTAAATGATCAGTACCGGGTATCCTATAAGAAATATGATTGTAGACTTGAGTCGTCCAACCATAGTAATCAACCATTCTATAGCACAGCGCCAATTCGACTCGAGCTTGCCACTCAACGTCACTATAGCCTGGCGGGGTTACTGTAGATGCAAAAATATCTTCCATAATACAATCCTATTACTATAATTCTATTATACTGGTCTCTCGCCCATGACAATCGCACGATACATCTCACGTCTATAACCATCATAGTCATTAAAAGCTTGATGCAAGCAAATCCTGTTATCCCACATAATAACGGTATTATTTTCCCATCTTAATCGGCAAGTAAAAGACTCTTGTGTCGCAAAGCTCGATAAAAAAATCAAGCAAAGGTCGCGCCTCATCTTCTGTCATGCCTTCTATCCCGCAAGCATAAATCTTGTCGACATACAGTGACTTTTCACCTGACACGGGATGGGTTCTGACCATTGGATGATAAAAACCTTCTAGCATTTGCTGGGTATTCAAATCAAGCTCGATATTGCCAATGGCGCCTACTTTACCTGACTCTTGAGATTGCTTTTCTGATTGCATATTGGCAAGGACTTTTTTACCACTCATCCATACTTTTAGTGGCGCTATCATCTCTTGCATTGCTGGGCTTAAAGAGTTATAAGCTAACACAGCATTGGCGAACATCGTATCTCCACCGTATGGTGGTATATCTACCCCATAATTAATGGCAATAGAAGGTGGGCACTCTAAAAAAGCTGAATCGACATGCCAGCCACTGCCAAACACGCTTTTGGTAGTTACGCTTGCTTCTTTAATAAGCGGTTGAATATTTGGATGACCAGGAACACCAGTAGTATAGGCATCTGTCCCGAACTCACCAAGTTGAAGAATCAGATTTTCATGATCGGTAAAGCTTATTTCCTGATCTCTGAAAAAGATCATTTTGTGTCTATAAAGGGCATCTTCGATCTCAGCCATGACATCGTCACTGACATCGCTTAAATTTACGCCTCTAATCTCTGCGCCCATAGCAGAAGCTAAAGGATGGGCAGTAATATGCTGATAATCTTTTGCACTATTATCAAAAAGTCCTGTGGGGTGAACACTGC
>NZ_LNUO01000196.1:0-22804 GCF_001462175.1 Psychrobacter sp. ENNN9_III | reverse complement strand
CTCTAATAATTAGAGGTCTTTTTTTATTGTATAAAACTTAAGCTTTTTAAGCCGTCAACTAGGTAGAGATTTTCTTATACTTCATACGCTTAGGCGTGGCATCGTCACCCATGGTCTTTTTGCGATAGGTTTCAAACTCAGAGTAGTTACCATCGAACCAGATAGGGCCTTCTTCTTCAAAGGCCAAGATATGTGTGGCGATACGATCAAGGAACCAGCGATCATGCGAAACCACCATGACCGTACCTGGGAATACTTGAATCGCATCCTCTAGCGCACGTAGGGTCTCGATATCCAAATCGTTTGAGGGCTCATCAAGAAGCAAAACGTTGGCGCCCTGCTTTAGCGTTTTAGCCAACTGCAAGCGGTTACGCTCACCACCAGATAGCTGCCCGACGTGCTTTTGCTGGTCTGAACCTTTAAAGTTAAAGCGGCCAATATAAGCACGACTTGGCGTAGTATAGTCACCAACGGTGATAATATCTAAGCCATCAGACACTTCTTCCCAGACGGTTTTATTGTCATCTAGGTTGTCACGTACCTGACCGACATAAGCGACTTTGACACTTTCACCCAAGTCAACCGAGCCTGTATCTGGCGTATCACGTTCGGTAATCATATTAAATAGCGTAGTTTTACCTGCACCATTTGGACCGATGATACCGACGATAGCACCCGCTGGGACGTTAAAGCTAAGGTTTTCATAAAGCAAGCGATCACCGAATGACTTGGAGATATCGTTGACTTCGATGACTTTGTTACCCAAACGTGGACCAGGTGGAATATAAATCTCAGAGGTCTCGTTACGTTTTTGGAACTCTTGTGAGTTTAGCTCTTCAAAACGCTGTACACGAGATTTGGACTTCGCTTGCTGGCCTTTTTGGTTTTTACGAATCCACTCAAGCTCTTTTTTGAGTGCTTTAGCAAACGACTCTTCTTGCTTGTTCTGCTGCTCAAGGCGATTGTTCTTTTGCTCTAGCCACTCAGTATAGTTGCCCTCGTACGGATAGCCATGACCACGGTCAAGCTCTAAGATCCACTGCGCCACATTGTCCAAGAAATAACGATCATGGGTAATAGCCACGATCGTACCGCTGTAGTTCTGTAAGAATAGCTCAAGCCAAGCGACAGATTCGGCGTCCAAATGGTTGGTCGGCTCATCAAGCAATAGCATGTCAGGACGCGACAATAATAGACGACATAGGGCCACACGGCGCTTCTCGCCACCTGACAGTTTGCTAACGTCAGCACCCCATGGCGGCAGACGTAGTGCATCAGCCGCTTTTTCTAGCTGAGTGTTTAAGTTGTGCGCATCCCATGCTTGAATAATATCTTCCATCTTGCCTTGTTCTTCAGCAAGTTTATCAAAATCGGCATCAGGTTCTGCATATTCAGCATAAATCGCATCCAGACGATCAAGCGCATCTAACGCCTCACGCATACCGTCTTCGACATTACCACGGACGTCTTTACTATCATCAAGCTGCGGCTCCTGCGGCAAGTAACCGACTTTCGTACCTGTTTGTGCACGTGCTTCACCGCTAAACTCAGTATCGACGCCTGCCATGATACGTAGCAAAGTCGATTTGCCAGAACCGTTGATACCGAGTACACCGATCTTGGCACCTGGGAAAAATGATAAATTAATGTTTTTTAGGATTTCGCGCTTGGGCGGAACAAGTTTTGACACGTTGTTCATCGTGTAAATATATTGAGCCATTGACACTCCGATAGACTACATAGACGAGGACTGTCATCACAATTAGCGATTATGCTAAGTGAACTGCGCCTCAAAAATCAGGGTTATAAATTGTCTGCTATTATCGCATTGTGGCGCATGCCCTGCAAGCTAACCGCAGCTTTTACAGCTGGTTTTGTGTCTTCTGCAACAAAGCGTGACACCTTTGATATAAAAGCTTCTATAAAAAATAGCATCCTAGCGTGTACACTTAAGAATAATAACGTTTGCTCTATTCACTTTTACTATAAGCCACTGGTCAACGATTTTATTATCACTGATAATTATCATTAAGTTAAATTGTTAGCTTCAAACGTGATGGTATCGATTGTGAATACCATACGCATTTAATTTTAATAATAAAGGAGAGTTTTATGAGTACAGTAAATAGTCAAAAATTGGACATTACTCACA
Organism: Psychrobacter sp. ENNN9_III; assembly: GCF_001462175.1. Classification (NCBI taxonomy): domain Bacteria; kingdom Pseudomonadati; phylum Pseudomonadota; class Gammaproteobacteria; order Moraxellales; family Moraxellaceae; genus Psychrobacter; species Psychrobacter sp. ENNN9_III. The sequence continues at coordinate 20,652 of NZ_LNUO01000196.1, read as the reverse complement.
ACGAACAAGCAAACCGCTTTGAGACTACGATTGAAGGTCAAACTGGCTATATCAGTTATCAAAAGCGCGGCGTTACTTTGGTTTATGACCATACAATTGTACCGCAAGCCCTAGGTGGCCGCGGAGTTGGTTCAGAATTGGTCAAACATGCCTTAGACTATGCACGTGACCATGACAGAAAGGTTGTTCCACAATGCTCTTTTGTATCTTCATATATCAGCAAGCATCCAGAATACAAAGATCTGCTATAACGTCGGTATAAGACATATTAGTATGACATGATTACGTAGTCTGTCATGGTATTTATCACCATTTAAATGATTCATTCTAATCTTACATAGTAGAACCGATCAACCAATTGTCCTACCTATCTATTTAACCTCACTATATATTTCTTAATGGATATATGGCAGGATATAAAGGATAGGTGGGTTTTTTGTTCTATCTTAAATCAGCAAACATAACAATAAAGGATATCGATATGAGTAGTTTATCCAACAAACAAGTTGATATGCAGCTAGAAGACCTTACCGGTTGGCAGCGTGATGGGAATAGCATAGTAAAAACTTACCACTTTAGTAACTTCGTCGAAGCCATCAGCTTTATGAATCAAGCCGCATTTTATGCTGAAGCACTTGAACATCATCCTGAATGGAAAAATATTTATAATATCGTTGAAGTACGTTTGACGACCAGTGATACGGGCGGTATTACCAGTCATGATATTCGTCTAGCAAAACGCATGGAGCATATTATTCAGCCCAAACGTCTATAATGTCCACGAAAGCACAATGATTGACGTCTCTGATTGACGCAGAGTTGATAAATACAAAAATAAAAACGTCCCCATTTGAGGACGTTTTTTTATTTCACATAAGCGATGATTAACAATTATGAGTACATTATACTGTTTACATACTGTTTACATTTTGCGGCTAACGAACGCCACAATAAATAGAATAACCGCTACTGCTAAGAAAATGTAAGCCAGATTAGCAGACAAGCCAGCAACACCGCCGAACCCTAATAAACTCGCTAATAAAGCGATAACAGCAAATATAATCGCCCAACGAAACATAATCATTCTCCTTAAATAAAAAGCATCCGACATTTGAATAAAGCAAACTCACGTACATCAGGAATATATTTAGTTGTTAACCTATAAACAATTAGTACTTTCCAGTTCGCTAAATCTCATTACCCTTAGTGCTTATTGTTGTTAATATTATTTCTTATAAGTTGTAGTAGTAGATTAGCAATCTTTTAGAGCAGATAAACGTTCAGTTTGGTAATGATCACGATATGTTATGTAACTTATGTATGCTCATTGCCCCGTTTTGGACAAATTTAAGTTATTACACATTTATTAAACCAACCTATAGGTGATATGGTTTTAAGATTGCCTTGAACTTATGACACTGTTAAATATGTACTTGATGTAAAACCTTAATTATCAGTCTGCTTTTATTTATCTAAAAAATAGTAAGGAAAAAATATGAATAATGATATGGATACTCAAAAACGTACATACGCTGTTGTTTTATACGGCGCAACAAGCTTCGTTGGTCAAATTACTGCGCATTATTTGGCGCAATTTTTGGCAGATAATGGTAAGCAAAGTGGTGAAGGTTCACAATCCGTCACTTGGGCTATCGCTGGTCGCGACCAAGAAAAACTAGAAAAACTGCAATCAGAGCTAAGCTCAGCGCAGCAGAATGGAGACTCAGAAGCGAAGGTCGATATTATTGTCGCTAATAGTAACGATGATGCCAGCCTTGATAAGATGACCAAGCAAACACAAGTTATTATCTCAACGGTTGGTCCCTATCTCAAATATGGTGAACCTCTGATTAAATCTTGTACCAAAAACGGTACCGACTATGTCGACCTCACAGGTGAAGCTATTTTTATTAAAGATATGATGGACAAATACCAAGACGCTGCCAAGCAAAGTGGCGCGCGTATTGTAAACTCTTGCGGCTTTGACTCTATCCCCTCAGACCTGGGTGTCTACTATACTCAGCAACAAGCTGAGAAAAAGTTTGATGAGGCTTGTACTGTTATCAATATGAGAGTTAAAGCGGCAAAAGGTGGTTTGTCAGGCGGAACGGTTGCTTCTATGGCTACTATATTTGAAGAAGTCGGTCAAGATAAAAAGCGCCGTAAGCAAGTTGCTAACCCTTACTTACTCAATGACGATAAAGACGCGCCTAACGTACGTCAAGAAAATGTCAGCCGACCTGAGTATGATGATGAACACAAGCGCTGGTTGGCGCCGTTTGTAATGGCAAGTATTAATACGCGCATCGTTCACCGCAGTAATCAGCTTTTGGGCTACGAATATGGTCGTGATTTCAAATATGATGAAGCGATGTGGATGAAGGATGGTATGAAAGGCAAGCTGATGAGCTATGGTATGAGTGCAGGATTATTGAGCTTTGCTACGGCAATGGTATTTAAGCCAAGTCGCGAGCTGCTCTCAAAACATATCTTACCAAAATCAGGCTCTGGACCATCTAAAGAAGAGCAAGAAAACGGCTATTTTGATATTCGCTTCTTTGGTGAGACTGCCAACAATGATAATATCAATACTAAAGTTACAGGTGATAAAGACCCAGGTTACGGCAGCACGTCACGTATGCTTGCTCAATCAGCCTTATGTCTCGCTCAAGACATTGCTAAAGAGGATGTGTCAGGTGGTTTTTGGACACCAGCTTCTGCGATGGGCGATAAGTTATTGACGCGCTTAGAGGCTCACGCCGGTCTTAGCTTTGAAGTTGTTGACCACCAATAATCGCAAAAATATATATCATTAATGATAGCCGCATTTTACTTATAGAGTGCGGCTTTTTTATTTTGAACTCTCAAACATTCAAGTAACTCAACAGCGTCCTTTAATCTTTTAATGACTAAACTGATATCTAGCAAGTTCGCTAAATAAGACGCAAAGCCGTTAATGTTATCAAACGATAATTGTGTATTTTATGCGTAAGCAATATTGCCGATTAATCGTTATATGCCACACAACGACACACTTTGTTAATGCAATGAAACAGCGACAGCCAAATATATCACGTACCCTTAATTAAGTTATCGACCTGTGAAGATTGTGTCTACAAATCTGATTAAATAAAACTTTGAGACAGCGCTTGTATAACAACGATGAATAACAACAATTAAGAGGAGTTTATTATGAAATTAAATATATTAACGACAGCTATGTTAGCGTCAGGCTTAGCTATGTTTGCACATTCTGCCAATGCTGCCATGGTTACTGATGGGCATGGCAATGTAGGCTACGACAGCTATGAAGAATGTGTCACAGCGGTAAAAGACGGCTCTGCTAAATTCTACACCCCTTATACTTATCAAGAGCCAAAACGCCGCGCTGGTGAAGCTTCTGTCAAAAAAATGCTTTTGTCCGAAGTCATGATCCCTCAAAGTGTGGTTAGTAGCAATGATTTGCAGACGTCGGATTATGCAGCGGGTGCTTGTGATTTAGGTGTCGGTCAATCGGATGGTCGCTACGGTGTTTCAGGAGCATTGGTTGGAAAATATGTCCCTATTGCCCCTGATATGCCTGTCAACGTCTACATGGATAATCGTGGTCATCCTGTACGTCTAAGTATGCAGCAGTGCGACAATCATTTTGGTGATAAGTTTCCAACTCCTGTGGTAAGCGAGGCTGTAGCTCCTGAAGCGCAAGTAGCTGTGGCAGAGGTGCGCACTGTAGAACCAGTTGTCATTGAAACCAAACGCGTTATTCGTCCCACTAAATATAGTGTAAAAGAAGTTATTTATGCCCCAGAAGACCAGATTAAACGTATTGAAACGGCAGAAGGTACAGCGGTAGCCATCGAAGATGGTACTGAGCGTGCTACGATCATTGGTCAAGAAGCAGACGAGCAAATCGTTGATAAGATCGAAATCAATCAGACGTTTCCAGTCACTCGTGTGCCTAACAATGATACACAGCAGCGTGTCGTAGACCCAAATACTGGTAAATACGTCATTGTAGAATAAAGAGCTGACTTATGATTAAAGGAAAATGTGTCGTATTTGATTAATTTTAAATCGTGGATAAGTTGATTAAATTTTATACAAACTTATAGACACAGCACTTGCATAACGTCACACGAATACATCAATCTGTTAGACCTTTAATGAGTTTACTACTGAAATACCAGCCTGAAAGCTGGTATTTTGCGTGTTGAGATTATAGCTATTTTATAAATCTTTTTTACTTATATGTATCATGACAATCTATAAAGCAATTGTCATGATTTTGTTTTATCTACAGTTGACGTTTTTAAATATATTACACATCTATATTTAAAACGTTAAGTAGATAGATACCCTTAGGAATAACGCTAAGTAACGATCAAGCTTAAGCGTATTTTAAGCTGATTAATAAAACTTGTGACTCAAGGAATTAACTGATGCAAAATCGTACTTTATCATTGATTATCGGCACAGCTTTAGCTATGCCAGGTATAGCCATGGCTGCTCCTATGGATCAGGGCAATATTACACCAGCAGATATGCGTGTTACTCCTGCTCCCAATACTCTACAAGCTGAGATTGAAGGCCCAGATGGTGAGTTATTGGCCACTCAACCGGGTGAAGTAGAAAGTGATGTAAATGTTGCTGAAACAAACTCTGACGAGATGAACGATCCAAACATGATGGGCAACCCTGATGAGATGAATGACCCAAACATGATGGGCAATCCTGATGAGATGAACGATCCAAACATGATGGAAAACCCTGAAGAGATGGCCAATCCTGTCTCTGAGCAAGCTGCACCGCAAGCGCTAAACCAACAACATAGCAATAATGAATATCAACCATTGATTGCAGGCGAGGTTCTTAACGATGACCCTAACAGCGCAAACGCAACAGTTACGCTACAAGAGAAAACTAAAGACAACCGTGGTGAGTTACTAGCAACTCAGCCTGCCGAAGTTGAATTTAGCGAAAATCGCCGTGTTGTTCCACGTTAATACTCTTTAACCAATTGATTAAGTTATAGCTGGTTAAAGATATATAGCTATTGGAAACATACGTGACGTTCATAAAAAAAGGCAGCCACTAGGCTGCCTTTCTTATATATCTCTATTCATAAAAAAAAGGCAGCCACTAGGCTGCCTTTCTTATATATCTCTATTAATTACTTTTTACTACTTCTTAGTTTTCGTCACGCCCGCTTCTTGTAGCAGTGCCCCAAGCGTACCCATTTTACTTGGTAACTCAGTCTTTTCAGCTTTTGACGCCTTACTACGACTATTGGCAGGCTTGTCCTGACGGTTGCCACGTGACTTTGCTGGACGCTTATCCGCTGCCGGACGATTGCTGCGTGGACGACTGGTTTTGTCATCATTACCAGTGTTTGCTGCAGTAGGCTTCGCTGCTGGACGTGCTGGCTTTTCAGACTCAGGTTTCATACTAAAACCAATGCGACCACGTTTTTCATCGATAGAAATGACGCGCACCGAAACGATGTCACCTGGTTTGACACGGTTCATCGGATCGGCAACGAAATCATTGGCCATCTGTGAGATATGTACCAAACCATCTTGATGTACGCCGACATCAACGAAACAACCAAAGGCAGTCACGTTGGTCACGACGCCTTCAAGCTGCATACCCTCTTCTAAGTCCTTGATACTGTTTACGTCTTCACGGAAATTAGCAGTTTTGAACTCAGGACGCGGATCGCGGGCTGGTTTTGCCAGCTCTTCGATGATGGCTTTTACACTAATATTGTCATCATTTGCCGCGAGCGCGGTCGTATCGATAGTATTTAGTACACCATCGTTACCGAGCACCTCTGGCAATGCTTTGTCTGTTTGCGCCAGTAAGCTATCAACCAAATCATAGCTTTCTGGATGCACGCCTGTGGCGTCCAGCGGGTTACTGCCGTCATGAATACGTAGAAAGCCTGCTGCTTGCTCAAAGGTCTTAGCGCCTAAGCGTGGGACGTTTTTGAGCGCCTCACGACTATCAAATGCGCCATGCTCTTTACGGTAAGTGACGATTTGCTGGGCGACATTTTTGTTCAAACCTGCAATGTGCGCTAAAATAGCAGGACTTGCCGTATTGACATCAACACCGACAGCGTTCACGCTATCTTGAGTCACTTTATCAAGGCTATCTGCTAGCTGGCTTTGGTTCACATCATGCTGATATTGACCAACACCAATCGCTTTTGGATCAACCTTTACCAGCTCCGAGAGTGGATCTTGCAAGCGGCGAGCGATAGACACCGCGCCGCGTACAGACACATCTAGATTGGCAAGCTCATCACTGGCAAGCTCGCTTGCAGAATAGACTGATGCGCCAGACTCATTGACGATGACGGCTTTGGCTTTTAGCGCAGTATTGGCCGCCAAAATCTCTTTTACCATCGCGTCTGTTTCGCGGCTAGCAGTACCATTGCCAATAGCCACTAGATCAACGTCATAAGTACTTAATAACTCATCAATGACTTTTTTGGCCTCAGTCAACTTATTGTCAGGCGCAAATGGATAGACAGTTGCTACTACAGGCTTGTCTTCGCTATCTAGCATAACATGACCTTGAGCATCGATAATCGCCATTTTGACGCCATGACGAATACCAGGATCGACCCCCAAAATGACTTTACGACCAGCTGGTGCTGACATCAATAAATGCTGCAGGTTATTGGCAAATACATCAATTGCATCGGCCTCAGCAGTCAGACGCTTTTCAGTCAACAAACGATGCTCAATATGCGGACGCCATTTGTCTTTCCACAGGCTGCTAGCCGCTTGTGCTAAAAACTCACGACGCTCAGCAGGCGCTTTGGCATCGACATCGAAATGACTAATGATTTTTTCGATGAACGGTGCATCTTCGCCTTCAATTTTGAGACCCAAGACGTTTTCTTGACGACCTCGCAGCATCGCCAATAAGCGGTGATTAGGCAGACGCGCAAGGCTTTCGCTATGCTCAAAGTAATCTTTGAATTTTTCACCGACTTCGCGCTTTTCATCACTTGCAACAGTGGAGACAATACTGGCCGTTTTTGCAAAACCGTTACGTAAATCATCAAGTAGATTTAGCGCTTGTGTCCACTCATCGACGATGATGGCTTGTACACCAGCCAGCTGTTTATCGATGTCACCAAAGTCAATTTCAATCTCATTACCGCTATCATCAGAAAGGCTACTTGGTGCTTGATAGTCAGCCAAAGCCTCTGTTGGGGTAATCTCTTGCGTCAAGACCGCTTGTGCTACCACATCGAGACCAGCGGCGCGTGCTTTGGCGGCCGGTGAACGGCGACGCGGACGGTACGGTAAATAAATGTCTTCAAGCTCAAGCTTAGACGTCGCATTATCGATACGGGTCTGCAACTCGTCTGTCAAATTGCCTTGTGTGCGTAGTAGCTCAGTAATCTTGAGGCGACGTGTTGCCATATCACGTTCATAATTGAGCGACTTTTCTAGAGCACGTAGCTGCGCATCATCTAGATTTTGCGTCTTTTCTTTGCGATATCGCGCAATGAATGGAACTGTTGCCCCTTCATCGTAGAGTTTGACAAACGCATTGACTTGAGCAGTCTTAATGCCAAGCGCGCGAGCAAGTTTGTCGTGAATATTCGCGTGTGTGGTTGCATCCAGACCCTGTAAATTCGTCGAGGGTTGAGACGCCGTTAAGGTATCAGTGCTACTCATATCCGTATCAATCGTTGAGAAATGTAGTTTGGCATTATAGCAAAAGCTGCATGAATAAAAATCCTTTTTATATCTTCATTACTTATCATAGTCTTTATCGCTCAAATAATAGTCTTTATGGTTTAAATTTTCATATAAACTAGCGCTAATCGCTACGTTAAACAAACGCATACAGCATTTATGTCTATGGATGATGCAATTGCCTGTCCAATCTTATACACTAAAGCTAGAGGATTAAAAATGCCAATCTGCCTCAAACCCTTCAATAAAGGTATGAATGGTTAGATTTGCTCTAAAAGCTCTTTTTTTATTTATATAGATAAAATAATTGTCTTCAAAAACTGTTTTTAATACTGATAATTTTTTTAGGATTTTGACCGTAGAATTTCTGGTTTTATGTTATAAGTGTTTAACGGGATAGATACAGTATAAATTACATTAACCGTCAAATAGACTGATATGAGCTCAATACGATCAATACCGCATGAGGGTATGAATATCTGATTCATCGATGATCGATAATAATCATAATTTTTGCTAATAATCTTTGGTAATAGCAGTTTTTGACAATAAAAGTTTTTGGTAATAATAATATTTATTAAAGGATATCTGCATGACTGATAATAAAAGCACCGATAGCATGACTCAACGTATCTTAGTCGTCGATGACGATGCGCGCTTGCGTTCTTTATTGCAGCGTTTTCTAGAAGATGATGGCTTTGTAGTACGGACAGCTCACGATGCCAGTCAAATGGACAAATTAATGCAGCGTGAACTGTTTTCGTTAGTAGTGTTGGATTTGATGCTACCAGGAGAAGACGGTATCAGTATTTGTAGACGTCTACGCGATGACAATGGTGATATTCCAATCATCATGCTGACCGCTAAAGGTGGCGATGCAGATCGTATCGCAGGTTTGGAGGCAGGCGCTGATGATTACTTGCCCAAGCCCTTTAATCCAAAAGAGCTATTAGCACGTATCAAAGCGGTATTACGTCGTCAAAACCGTGAGCTACCAGGTGCGCCAAGCTATCAGCTAGAAGTGGTTGAGTTTGGACCATGGACGCTTGACTTGTCTACGCGTACGCTTAAAAGGGATGGCAATGTGGTGACATTGACGACAGGTGAGTTTTCTGTCTTAAAGGCCCTCGTACAGCATCCACGCGAACCATTGACTCGTGATAAGCTCATGAACCTTGCTCGTGGCCGTGAATGGGGCGCTATGGAACGCTCAATCGATGTTCAAGTATCGCGCCTGCGTCGTCTAATAGAAGACAACCCGTCACAAGCTCGCTATATCCAGACAGTTTGGGGTGTGGGCTATGTATTCGTTCCAGATGAGTCGGATACTGAAGCTGAAAACGGGTAAGAGCTAAGCGCTTAGGAGCTATAGTGACAGACAATAACTCTTCCCCTCACAAATCTGGCGTTCGTACAGACCACCATCCAGCGACTCTAGATGAGCATAAAAGTGCTCGTTATGATAAAGAAGATTCAAAGTCGAGTCATTCTGTATCAGAACATAGTTTGACTACTGTACTTAAACAATTAGACCCTGATAAAGATGCGGGCAAGGTAAATATCGGCGATATCATGGATACGCTTAACTCTAAAGGCTTTGGGCCTTTGATATTTGCCCCTGCCCTCATTGCTATCATGCCAACAGGCGGCATCCCTGGGGTGCCAACGGTTTGTGGTGTGATAATTACTTTGATCAGCATCCAGATGCTCTTTGGTAAAGAGCGACCTTGGTTACCGCAATTTGTTGATAATATCTCTTTTGATGAGGACAAACTGCACAAAGGGGTGCACATTGCATCAAAAGCCACGAAGTGGATTGACAAAGTCGTTAAACCCAGACTTGAGTCGCTAACCTCTAATAAGGCAAAAAAGTTGGCGGCAGCCCTTTGTATTTTTGCCGCCCTTGCTATGATTCCTCTTGAGCTAATGCCTTTCGCAGTTATGATACCTGCGGCCTCTGTCATTTTATTTGCCATCGCTTTGATTACAGAAGATGGGTATGTGTTTTTAGCCGGCTTACTGCTAAATCTGGCCACTATTTATTTTTTGATTACTCAAGTACTTTTATAAAAAACAACCGCATTAGGTTGGTTTTTTATGGTAAATATAAGATTATTAGCGCAATTGACTGTCCTTACTGCCGCGGCGATTAAATAGCTCTGCCGCTCTTGCATCTTTTTCAAGCTCAGTCTGACAGCCAATGCAGTGCTGAACACCAGGTACAGCCATACGCCGCGCCTGTGGAATCGAGTTGCCACATTCATCACAAAATTCAGCACTATCACCCTTAGGTATGGCACTTCTGACACGATCTAATGCATCATTAACGGTTGCATCCATCTGTTCGTGCTCAGCACCATCTCTTGACCAACCACCTGCCATAATTTATCCTTTCTTTTAATAAAAATCTTTAAGAACAAATAGATGGGGCTAAATATCATTGTTTTCAATACTCTTGTCGGTGGCAATACTTAAGAAAACAAAGCTGGCTATCAGTACGTTTTAATCTTTTGGTTGTAACGCGATGACTTGTCCGCGTACACCAATACTGTCATCACTCATCAGACAGACATAACCTGCCATGATATCCTCAGGTGTTTTGAGACTCATAGGATTTTCACCAGGGAATGCATGCGCACGCATGTTGGTACGCGTACCGCCCGGATTGATACAATTAAAGCGCAAACGAGTCGTGTTTTGTGTCTCTTGAGTAAAGATATCACTCATGCCTTCTACGGCTTGCTTTGAGAGCGCATATGCACCCCAAAATGCACGCGGATGTGTACCAACGGTACTAGAGGTAAAGACGATAGAACCATTGTCCGCATCTTTGAGTAATGGTAGCAATGCTTGGGTCAGCATAAAGTTAGCGGTAAAGTTGACTTTCATCACTTTTTCAAAGGTATCGACATCGTACATCTCAAGTGGTGTCAGCTCACCTAATAACCCTGCATTGTGCAGTACGCCATCAAGTTGACCGATTTCTTTGACGATCAAGCCTTCTAATTGCTGCATTTCTGCGTAAGTGGCTTTCTCTAAGTCCATCGGTAACATCGCAGGTTGTTTAGCGCCCAAACTTTCAATCTCATCATAGACAGCTTCAAGCTTACTGGTGGTACGACCGAGTAACAGTACCGTTGCGCCATAGCGCGCATAGGTCAATGCAGCAACACGTCCAATACCATCTCCTGCACCTGTTACTAAGATGGTTTTTCCATCCAGACAATTATCCTGTGGCTCAAAAGTACGAATATCATCATGATTTAGAGGCTGATTAACGTTGTCGCTCATAGATTCGTCCACTACTTATCCATTTATAATAAAGTTTATTTTTAGAGTATAAGGCTGGCTTGAGATAACTGGCCAGAAATATCGAAACATTCAAACCAAATACATTGAAGTTATATATATTCAAACTTACTGGGTGATAATAGTAACTTGCTCAGCTGCTTGGGCGTATCAACAATATGATCTGCGCCCCAGCTCTTTAGGCTTTTTTGATCTTCAGGTGGAATATACCCATAAGCAGCCAAAATCGTCGACATCCCAGCCGCCTTCCCAGCTTCTATATCACGTATATGATCGCCTACATACAGCACGCAACCAGCAGCGCCACGTGGTATCCCAAGCTTTTCTAGGGCCATATACATGGGCTCTGGATCAGGCTTGGTACGTGATACATCGTCGGGACATACCAAAACCGCACAGCGCTCATCCAACTGCATCACTTTGAGCAGTTGCTCTGACAAGTAACGCGGTTTATTGGTTACAATACCCCATGGCACGCCTTTTTTTTCAAGTGTCTCCAATACCGCTTCAAGCTCATCAAATACGCAGCTGTCGACACAGATATCTGCTTCATAATCATCCAAAAACTGCTGACGAAAACCAAGCAAGGCTTCTTCGCTCGTCTCGATTTGATCGTTGTGACGTAGCATGAGTTGCACCATAGCCGATGCACCAGCAGAAACTTGCTCACGAATCTGAGCCTCAGGCGGTGCTTGCCAACTGTTTTGTATACTCATCTTACCAATAATACGTACAAAATCTGCTGCAGTATCAATAAGCGTACCATCCAAATCAAACAAAACAGCTTTTACAAATTGAGTCATATCGTCTGCTCTTATTATTAATAATTTATGTTAAACCAGTGGCTTTTGGACAGCGAGCATGTAATTAACATCGACATTTTGTGCCAACCAATAGCGTTTGGTTAACGGGTTATAATGAAGCCCGATGATATCCTGACGGTGGAAGCCTGAGTTTAATGCCATTTTATCAAGCTCAGCTGGAGTGATAAATTTTGCATAGTCATGTGTGCCGCGATCTAGCAAGCGCAATATATACTCTGCTCCGACAATCGCAAACAAGTAAGACTTTGGATTGCGATTGATGGTAGAGAGCACACAGACACCGCCTGGGGCTAGCAGATCATAACATGCTTGTACAATCGCGCTAGGATCTGGTACGTGTTCGAGCATCTCCATGCAGGTCACTACATCGAACTGTCCTGCATGAGTGGCTGCTAGGCTCTCAACAGGCACATGCTGATAACGTAAACAATCCTCCAAACTGCTTTGCTCTGCATGTAAGCTGGCCGCTTTTAAATTCTCAGTACCCAAATCAATACCGGTGACATCAGCGCCGCGGCGTGCCATCGATTCGGCTAATATGCCACCGCCGCAGCCAACATCTAATATCTTTTTGCCAGTCAGACCCGTTTCAGCCGTTTTGTTAGCATTACTGTCTTGATCGCTACTTTGATAGCCACGTTTGACGTTTTCTTCTATCCAGTTAAGACGTAGCGGATTGATATGGTGTAAAGTTGCAAATGCACCCGTACTATCCCACCACTCGCTAGCAAGTTTATTAAACTTATCGACTTCGCTTGGATCAACATTGGTGATATCTGTATTGTCTGCAATATCGGCTGTCATCATATCTGACTGAAAGTCATTAGGTGAAGATGAATTGGCTAAGCTCATGGTGTTTCCTTTATTGTCATTATTTATCTGTTATGCGTTGTTATGCGCTATCATAGGCTTTATGTTAGCATGAGAGCGCGCGCTTTGTCGTAAGGACATCGTGACCGATTATTAGAGGTATTGTTAACTTATGCCAAGTGATATATACCTTTAAATTATGAATTGACCGATCAAAAACAACTGTTTAATTTGTTTGTAGGTAAGGTTGCGTAAATACTATCTAACAGCTTTACAACGGTTGATTAAGAATCCGGTTCACAAACAGCTCTATTTTACGTTATTATAAGCAGCTTGCGCCTAGCGCTTTATCAATAAACATCGTCACTAAAAATTTAAACATTTATTCCCAAAGGAAGACGTATGAAACGTGTCATCACATTGACTGGTCTGGCTATTGCCATTGGAATCGCCAATATGGGCGCACAAGCAGCTGATTATGTCGCAGGGAAGGACTACCGCGTCCTAGACAACCCAGAGAAGATCAGCGGTGATGCTATTATCGTACGCGAATTCTTTTGGTATGGTTGCCCTCATTGTAACGTTCTTAATCCGCACATGGAAAAATGGGCCAAGACTAAAGATAAAGACGTGGCTTTCTTTAAAACGCCAGCAGCGCTAAACCCAGTTTGGGAAGCCAGTGCGCGCGGTTTTTATGCCGCGCAGCTATTGGGTTACGAAAACAAAACCCATGATGCATTGTTTGATGCTGTTCATAAAGACGGCAAACAGCTGTTTGATCAAGCTTCGTTAAGCAAATGGTACGCGACAAAAGGCGTTGATCAAAAGAAATTCAACAGCTTGTACAACTCATTTGCAGTGGGTACCAAAATCGGCCGCTCACAAGCAGGTGCTAAACGCTATCAGCTCTCTGGTGTACCAGCAGTGGTCGTGCAAGGCAAATACGTGGTAACAGGTGAAAGCGCAACTGTTCCTAAAGTAGTAGATTATCTAGTAGACAAAGTCCGCGCTGAGAAAAAATAAGTTAGTAATTACTATTTTTCCATAAAAAGGCCAATCATTAATGATTGGCTTTTTTATTGCACTTGTAAACATAATGGCTCTATAGCATTTTTATTTATGATATAGCTATCAATAGCTATCAAACGTATCAATACTTTAGCTGAGTCAAAATCGCAACTTCTCGGATATAACTGGCCAGATCTTGTTCCGATTCTACTAGTAGCTCGTCATCTTGCATATGTTTGGCATACTCAATCCAAAGCAACAGTTGATATAAGCTATTGCGCTCTGAGGCTTTATACTGTTTTACAAACTGCTTGAGCGTACCTTCATCATTGATATTAAGCCTACCCCGCCAGCTTTCAATTTTAGCAATTTGTTCATTGGGGAAAAAAGCATCAAACAGTGCTTTTACCAGTTCATGGCGGTTTTCTTCGCTAATAAGCTTACCAACACGTTTGGTCTGGCGATTACGAGCATTTGCGCTAGTGATATCAGCAAGTGCCATCAACTCTGCCATAAAGTAATCACTGGCAGGTAGATTTTTGAGCTGCTTTTTTGATAAGTTGGCAAGCGGTATCGACAGCTCTTGCAAACGCTCATGAGCTTTTTTGAGTTCGGTGCGTGATACGCGCATATCCTGTTCTGACCAGTTAATCATATAAGCTTTCCAAAATAATAAGTAAAAATTAGGGGCGATGGGCGACCATTTGCACCAGCATGACCTCTATGTTGCATCATGAATATCGCCTACCTACTCATGCTACCAGCAGTCATAAAACTACCAACGGCGTTTTTCACGATGCTTGGCCACAACCGTCAAGCCTTGGGGCAGACTCTTTGCAAGATAATGTTGCAGCTGTTCAGTAATAAAGACTGAGCGATGCTTGCCGCCCGTACAGCCTATAGCGACTGTCACCGTATGACGATTGTTGTGCAAAAAATCTGGCAACCAACGATCCAAAAATGTAGCGATGTCATCGGTCATCTCGGCCACTTCTGGATAATCAGCGAAAAACTCACCAACCTTTGGATCAAGTCCGGTTGCCGTACGCAGCTCAGGATTCCAGTGCGGGTTTGGTAAAATTCTCACATCAAATATAAAATCAGCATCGATAGGACTGCCATATTTAAAACCAAAAGACAGCAGATTGATCACAATCTTATTGTCTGCACCAATGTGATCTCGCAGACGATCTTTTAGCTGATGAATGTTTAATTTACTTGTATCAATTTTTATATCAGCATAACTGGCAATAGGCTCTAGTAACTCTTCTTCTTTTTTGATAGCAGCGGGCAGATTGTATGTCGGATAGGTAGAGCTTTCAAAATCTTGAGCCATTAAAGGATGGACGCGGCGAGTGGCATTGAAGCGTGCCACTAAAATAGCGTCTTGCGCGGTCACATAGATCACTTTGACCGTCTGTTCCCCGTAGGTTTGCTTTAGCACCTTATGAATAGAGGCAAACTTGCTCAAGTCTGCACGTGGAGTACGGATATCGACACCAAGGGCAATACGGCGAATACAACTCTCACCAACCAACTTATCAACGGCATTAGGTACCAAGGAAAGTGGTAAATTATCAATAGAGTAATAGCCCAAATCCTCTAAAATATTTAATACTGAGGTCTTACCTGATCCTGAACGTCCTGAGACCACAAGAATGCTGACACTATTGTCTTGTAACTTTTCTATTATTACTTGCTCTGATGTTACTTTGTTTTCTTGGTTTGGGCCTGCTGCTTCCATGATCCACCATCCTAGTTTGTTCAATCACTGACGCATACGTTGTATAGTCGATACCAAATAAAATCAATACGTTGTAACGTGATGCGCAACTGGTATAAATATTTCTTGCTCGCTGTGTCTACGCTGACAGAGGCTACAAAAAATTTATATCAGTCTCGCTGTATCGTTTTTATAGTGAATTGACTATATTTCATCATCTACTTTGTCTACGAGCATGTTAAGCGTTTTCTGTCTTTTTAGTATTACCACACGTTGTGAATCCATCATTAAAAAGACTCATTGATAGTGAAAAACTCGTTATCTAATAGACGGGCTCTTCCCAACCAAGCGGCAACTAAAATAATAAGCCGTTTGTCCGCTATATCAAAATCTTTAGCATCGATTATCGAATCTAGCTGATCAGTTTTTATCTCTAAATAATCAACCCTAAAACCAGCATCAGTAAGACGTAGGTGGGTCTCTACCAATGAGGCTTCCATCCTTTGTTGACTTAGCTTACCAGTTGCTAGCTGCTGAGCCAGACGTTGTAGCTCTTGATGTAGTACCGGTGCGATTTGACGCTCAGTGTTAGTTAGATACTGATTGCGCGAGGACAATGCTAAACCATCATCAGCACGGACAATAGGCGCGCCTATGATTTCAATTTGATAACTTAGGTCGCGTACTAACTGCTTAATAATTGCTAACTGCTGGTAGTCTTTTTGACCGAATACGGCCAGATCAGGTTGTATGATATTAAACAGTTTAGATACCACAATCCCAACACCATCGAAGTGTCCAGGACGCGATTGACCACATAATTGTTTGGCAATAGACCCAGCAAGAACAGTAGTCGGTGGCGGCAATACAGGGTACATCTCATCGATACTCGGCGCAAAGACATAATCAGCATTGACGGTTGTCAGTTTTGCAACATCGCTATCAAGTGTGCGTGGATAACTGTCAAAATCCTCCCCTTCACCAAACTGAGTAGGATTGACAAAGATACTCACGATTACGATATCCGCGTGCTGCTTAGCAAGCGTTACTAGCTCAAGATGGCCTTCATGCAAATTGCCCATCGTTGGCACTAAAGCAATACGCTGTTGCCCACGATAACTCTGTAAAGCGGTACGCATCGCTGAGATATGATGAATGACTGGCATTATTAGATATTCTTCTCTATAAGCGTTAAAAGCAAAAGGTTAGGATACACCCTAACTAAACTGGTGCTGCTCTGCTGGAAAACTGCCTTCGCGTACTGACTGCTGATAAAGCGCAAAAGCGCCTTCAATACTATGTGTCGTATTGCGCTCATCGGTCAAAAAGTCATGGACAAATCGTGGAACTCGGCCATGCACCATACCTAGCATGTCATGCATAACCAATACTTGACCGTCCGTATCTGCACCTGCACCGATTCCGATCACCGGCACCGCAACCGCTTGTGTAACTGCTTTGGCAAGATCAGCGGGCACACACTCTAGTACGAGTAGCGCCGCACCAGCAGCGACGACTGCTTTAGCATCAGACAGCAGTTTATCAGCGGCTGCATCACCGCGGCCTTGGATTTTGTAGCCACCAAAAACATTGACCGATTGCGGCGTCAAACCAAGATGCACACAAGTTGGCGTGCCTGCTTGCGCTAAGGTGGTAACCAACTCACAAAGCTCACTACCGCCTTCAATCTTAATCACATGTGCCCCAGCTTGCATAAGTCTGCGACTATTGATGACTGCATCTGGTAGCGTCACATAGCTCATAAATGGCAAGTCAGCAAATATTAGGGCGCTGTCGTTGCTTCGCGCGACATTGGCAGTATGATATACCATATCGTCGACGGTAACTGGTAGGGTTGAGTCGTGGCCTTGGACGACCATACCCAAACTATCTCCTATTAAGATAGTGTCAATCTGCGCCTTATCCATCATGCGTGCAAACATCGAGTCGTAACACGTCAGACACGTGAACTTAGTACCGTCTTTTTTAAATTTATTTAACGTAGATAATGTCGTCATATGAGCCTCAATTGCTTATCAATGTATCTAATTACCCGACTACCCATGCATTTATCTGACTATCAGTGTGCTGCTACTTTCAATAAACACTCAATCTGCTGCTAGCTTCTTTAGGCCTGTCCAATCACTACTGGGCACATAGCTATCTATAGGCTTGCCTGCAATGATAAGCTGTGGCGCTAACTCTCGTAATGGTATTAAGACAAAATTACGCTCAGGCAGTCCAGCATGCGGTATGGTTAGTTGCGGCTCTGCAATTTGCGCTTCACCATATAATAAAATATCGACATCCAGACTACGTTCACCCCAACGTCGTATGCGTGCACGCTTAGCTTGCTCTTCTAGCTGCTGGCAAAATGCAAGCAACGCAAAAGGTGACAACGTTGTCTCAAAACCAGCGACCGCATTAACAAAGTCTGGCTGATCTTGCGGTCCCATCGGTACTGAGGCATAAAACGAAGAAACCCGAACATCATGTATTTGTTGATGCTCGCTCAGCGCTGCAAGTGCTTGCTGCAAATGCTCTATAGGTGAACCTAATTCATTAGCCAGATTGCTACCTAGGCCTACATAGGCTGTCACCCACTTGTCATTGCCCCTATCGTTATTCATATTAGACATTATCGGTACTAGGCTGACGACGGCGACGCTTTGATGGTACAGGACCTTTGTCGTTATCGGCTTGAGCGTTTTTATTGGGTTTTGGGTTTGGTGTCTTTGCTGGCTTATTCTCTGTAGTAGATTCGGTACGTGCTACTGTCTTTTTGGCCTTCGTATCGACTTCACTCTTAAACTGCTCTGCCGGTTTCGGCGCTTTTTTGGCGTACTTAGTGGCAGTTTTTGATGCAGGCTCATTATCAGCGCTGATAGCAACACTGGGCTCACGGCGGCGACGCTTATGCGGTATCGGCTCGTTATTCATACTGACTAACGCAGGCGATCTTGCTATCGTTTGAGTGGCCTTTTGTTTAGAGGTAGAAGGTGATGGTTTGTCTTCTAAGTGCTCTGACTGATGCGCTTCTTTATTAGCCGATGCATTTTTAGCGACGGTCTTTTTTTTGCTCAGGCTTTTGATGAGGCTTAGTCTTATCTCCAGCCGTCTTAGGCTTATCGCTACCTGATAGCTGCTTTTGTAATGGCGGCACGACGCTTTGGTGTTCGATGACGAACAACGGCGCAGGTTGGGCGTTTTGCTGCTTATCCGACATTTGCTTATTGCTACTAGCAAGAGATAACTTTTGTAACTGCGCAAGCTCATCAGTAGCTTGTTTTACTAGCTGCGTAGCATCAGCCTTACTTTTATGGCTACCAGATTGCTTAGCCGTGGTAGTCTGACTGGCGGCGCGGCGACGACGTGCTGGAATGTTTGACGAATCATTTGTCATTGTCTGATCACTATTACGGTTTTCGGCACTGCTACTGGCTTTACCATTAGTCTTACTGTGCGGTACGCTTTTTTGATTGGACAGCGATTTATCAGCGGTATCGGCCTCTGATTTTTGACGATTGCGCCCGCGACCACGCTGGCCTTTCTTATAAGCACCGCGGCGAATACTTTCATCAAAATCATCGATTGCTTGTTGCTGCTGACGCTCAGACAAGGTCTGATAAGTCTGCCACCACTCGCCCATACCATTGGTCGACTCTGATAACGGATGCTCAGCATCACCGCACTGCTCACGCAATAATAAAAAAGTCAAAACCAGCGCGAAAGCGTGGATGTTCAGAGAGCTGGACGATTTGCTTACTACGCGGGGCGGCAAGCTTTGGCTGCAAGATCCAAATGTCACGGATGAACTGCTCAGCGAACTTTGGAATCGCCGTCTTGATACGTTGACGATCGATAACTTTACCAGCCGCATACATCTGTGCTTCAGCGAAAGGCATGTTACGCTTTTTGGCTTTTTCTAACTGATGCAGATAATTTTCCCATAACAGGGCTGCATAAAAAAACGCTGGATTGATACTTTTACCTGCCGCAATGCGCTTATCAGTATTGATAGCCACTTGTTTGACTAAGGCGCTTGGCTCAGATGGCGGATAAATGATGAGGCTATCAATCGCACCGGACTCAAACAATAGTGGCAACAATGGTACTAAGTAGCCACCAGTAAACATCTTCTGCGTTTCATCATAAAGGCGATGCGGAGATATCTGGTCAAGTAGCGCCCAATTATCATCATGAAACTGCTCGGAGAGCTCTTTGTCAAATTCAAAGCCCAACTTGGCTTTAAAACGTAAGGCACGTAACAATCTTACTGGATCTTCTTCGATACGAACGGGGGCATGACCTAATAGGCGAATGATTTTATTATTAATATCTTCAATCGCCCCACAAAAATCATGAACCACGCCTTTGAGTGGCTGATAGTACAACGCGTTGATAGAGAAATCGCGACGAGAGAAGTCTTGTTTGATATCGCCCCAGACATTGTCACGAAGGATCATACCATCCTGATTGGTATTGGCGTTACTCGTCGGTGGACCACGAAACGTCGCTACTTCAATTAGCTCTCGCCCTGAATACACATGTGCCAACTGAAAGCGACGACCGATAATGCGGCAGCGCTTACCAAAGACGTCTTTGATCTCATGTGGCTTGGCATCAGTCACTGCATCAAAGTCTTTTGGGCGCAGACCCAATAAGGTATCGCGCACACCACCACCAACGATATAGGCATCAAACCCAGCACGGGTCAATGTCGCGATCACTTCAGTAATGGAATTGGGTAATTCAGATTTATTCAGTTCTAACTGCTTGGCGGCACGCTCGGCCATGCATCTACTCCTCGCCGGTATTCTTTAACCACCACTGACGAACACAGCGTTTGTCAGGCGGATGTAACTACTAGTTTAACAAATTTTGTGCGTGGTAGGTGCGTTATGACATTTACTTACGTGCTATTTTGTCAATATTAGGGTTAATTAAAGCAAAATAATGCTATTAATCTTGCACCCTTAAACGACTTCGATTTTTCTCAATCGTTTTTGCGCCGATACCTTTGACCTTCATTAATTCATCAACCGTCTTAAAATCGCCAAACATGTCACGATACAAAATAATTGCTTGAGCTTTACTACTACCGATACCGTTTAGTGAAACCAGCTCACCCTCAGAAGCACGATTGATATTGACGGTAGATTGATCGCGCGCTTGTGTTTTGGCATTCTCTTGCGCTAAAAGGTACTCATAAGCACTTTGTGGATTATCAAAACAAGGCGCCGCATTCCCACTATTTGGC
>NZ_LNUO01000195.1:0-6007 GCF_001462175.1 Psychrobacter sp. ENNN9_III | reverse complement strand
CCAAAAGAGCTGCTGCCACTTGGCAATCGCCCAGCTATTCATTATGTCGTTGAGGAGGCCATCGCTGCCGGTATCAAACATATTGTCTTGGTCGGCCACGCGCAAAAGAGCGCAATTGAAAACTACTTCGATATCAATGCTGAGCTCGATAACCAATTGCGTCACAAAGGCAAAGACGAGCTTGCCGATAGTCTTAACTGGCTACCAGAGGATGTGACCGTATCGATGATACGTCAAGGTAAGCCGTTAGGGTTGGGTCATGCGGTGTTGGCCGCGCGTCCTATTATCGGCGCACATGACTTTGCCGTCTTGCTACCGGATGTCGTCCTCGACCCCTTTACCACTGATATGTCCACTGACAATTTGGCCTTTATGCTGGATGCCTTTGCTAAAGACAGCCATTCTCAAATCTTGGTAGATAAAGTCGTCGATGAAGACGTGCATAAGTACGGTATCGCTCAATTAGATGAAGCCTCTAGCGATGCTAACAAGGTAGATGATCAGAAGGCAGTAAATGCCAGCTTTAGAGTCGCAGGCTTTGTAGAAAAGCCGAGCTTAGCAGATGCGCCATCCAACTTAGCGGTGGTCGGCCGTTATGTATTTAGCAATCAAATCTTTGATTATCTAGCCAATACCACAGCCTCGGTCGGCGGTGAGATTCAGCTGACCGATGCCATTGACGCCCTTATTAACGAATACGGGGTCAATGTCACGACCATGCGCGGCGCAAGCTATGACGCAGGCGATATGCGCTCATATATGCAGGCGTTTATCTATTTTGCCGAGCAGCAACTAGCAGATGACAAATAACTGACGGGTAATATCACTAATGAATAATATCAAGGATGATAACGCCTACAACAGCGCGCGCCACTCTAAGTACTGGCAGCAGTTACAAAGCCTAGCGGCTCAGCCGTGGTCGCTTACCGCCTTGTTTGCTCAAGATGATGAGCGCGCCACACGCTTTAGCACGCAAGCTGGTGCGTTATATATGGACTATAGCAAGCAGCGTATCGATGATACGGTGTTATCCAATCTGCTATATCTAGCCAAGAGCTGTGATTTATCAGCCCGTATCAAGGCGCTATTGCAAGGGGCGATGGTCAATACCAGTGAGCAGCGTGCCGCCCTGCATACCGCGTTACGCTTACCTGAGAGTGCGAAGCTACAAGTCGATGAGCAAAATGTAGTGGCAGATGTGCACCATAGTCTGGCGCAGGTAGCCCGATTGTCTGAGCGTGTCCGTAGTGGTACATGGCGCGGGTTTTCGGGTAAGGCGATTACCGATGTCGTCAATATCGGCGTTGGCGGCTCTGATCTTGGGCCACTGATGGCGACGACTGCGCTTGATGAGTGGGCAGATACGGATATTGAAGTGCATTTTGTCTCCAATATGGATGGCACTCATCTTGATCATCTGCTCAAGCATCTAAATCCTGAAACCACTTTATTTATCATCTCCTCTAAATCTTTTGGTACCGTTGATACCTTATCTAATGCAAAGACTGCATTGTCATGGTTGCTGGCCACTGCCAAGCGCCGTGATGGGACAGAGGGTAGCGTGTTACGTCGCCACTTTATCGGTATATCGGCCAACTGCGACAAGATGAGCGCATGGGGTATCCATCCTGAGCACCAGTTGCAGCTTTGGGAGTGGGTCGGTGGTCGATTTTCGTTGTGGTCAGCGATCGGGCTTGCCACTGCGATTCGTATCGGCATGCCAGCATTTAAAGCACTATTGGCAGGCGCGCATAGTATGGATGAGCACTTTGCACAGGCGGAATTTGCCCAGAATTTGCCAGTATTATTAGGCTTAATTGCCGTTTGGAACAGTACCTTTTTGCGGGTAAATGCGCATACAGTACTGCCTTATGATGGTCGTTTAAGCTACTTGCCAAGCTACTTAACCCAGCTTGAGATGGAGAGTAACGGCAAGTCGGTTACCCAGCACGGCGCGCATATCGACTACGATACTTGTCCGATACTATGGGGCGAGATCGGCTCCAATGCACAGCATGCGTTTTATCAGCTACTACACCAAGGAACGCAGCAGGTCTCTTGTGACTTTATCGCCTGCGTGCGTCGTTATGACGATAAGGTTCACAACGCCTCATTGCAACAGCAGCATGAGCTGTCATTGGCCAACTGTCTGGCGCAAAGCCGCGTATTGGCCTTTGGTAATGCTGCGATTGAAAATACTATCACTGCTGCTACGGTCCATACCATGTCTGAGGCGGATAAGTACAAGTACTATCATGGTAACCAGCCATCGACAACGCTACTTATCGATGAGCTGACGCCGCATAGCTTAGGGGCACTGATTGCACTGTATGAGCATAAAGTCTATGTGATGGCCAGTATTTGGGACATCAATCCGTTTGATCAATGGGGGGTTGAGATGGGTAAGCAGATGGCAGAGTCGGTACATCATGCGATGCAGCAAGAGGATAGTGATCTATTTGATACCTCTACCAATAAGCTCTTACAGCATATCAAGCGCTTCTCTTAATGTTACCTTAGGTTTAATGATGCAGCCATCGCAGACTGGGTTTTAACTCAGCTATCGTAGGATGCATTTCTTGCACCATCATAATAAGGATATAAGATGTCTATTACGCCAAGCCATACCGATAATATTAATCATAAATTAAAAGTCTGCGTCATTGTAGGTCACGGTATCGAGGCTATTACAAGCGCTGTGGTGCTAGCAAGCTTGGGTCAGACTGTGCACTTATATGCAGACGCTAAGATGCTAGAGCAGCAGTTGCAGCAATATGGCTTTGAGCGGCATTTGCAGGCATTATGGCAGATGTATAATCAACAGCAGCAGATCATCAATTTTGCATTGCCAAGTAGTGCTCATCAGTTATTACATACTTATGAGTCCGCCAGTGATGACAGTGAACCACGCTCAAAAGTGGCGCTTTATTGGCTGTTTTTGGATAGTATAAAGTCAGTATGGGTGGAGGAGAGCTGGGTGACAGCGTTTAATCAAAGTCGCCAGCAAGCGTTACCGATTATCATGAGTAGTATTGAGCAACTAGGGCATATCTCAGCGCTTGCCCAGCGCTTGCAACGTGCATGGGTATATTACATACCTTTGTGTTTTTACAAGATGGCGCCGCGTACAGTTCGATGTTGACACCGTCACTATGGCTGCTTGGCGAAAAGACAGCGAACAGTAGCCGCCAGCATCTAAGTGCGCTGCAGCCTTTAACGCAACAAGCTCGTGTCAGTCATAGTGCTGATATCGCAACGATAGAGTTTGCCCGCAGTAGCATCATGAGCATGCTCGCGACGCGAGTAAGCTTTATGAATGAGATGTCGCGTCTTGCTGATAGTCACGATGTCGACATTCAGCAAGTCAGTCACATCATGGGGTTAGATGAGCGCGTTGGGAGTAGCTATTTGCAAGCAGGCTGGGGCTTTGGTGGTAATACCCTGCCTACTGAACTCTTGCAATTGCAGCAGTCAGGGCAGGCGAGCCGCGTAGACATGCCGATGCTACAGTCAGTGATCGATATCAACGAAGATCAAAAAGAGCTGATATTTCGTAAGTTCTGGCAATATTTCGATGGTTTTATCGATAATAAGACCGTGATGATCTGGGGCGGTAGCTATAAGTCAGGGTCGGGTCGCACCGTAGGCTCAGCGATTCATCCGCTGTTAGCATTGCTATGGTCGTATAATATTCAGACGATTATCTATAGCGAAAAGGCGCAGACTGAATTAGAGAAATTATACGGCAAGCAGCCTTTATTAACGTTAGTCGAAGACCCTTATGCAAGGCTTGATGATACTCAAGCCTTGTTTATCATGAGCTGGCCGTTAGACAAGGATTTGGATATCAGTCAAATCAATAAAACCGCGCAACCTATATTTGATACGCAAAACGCTTTAACCTTTACCCAGATGGATAATCTGGTTGGTGATTATGTGGGCATTGGTCGCGCTAAATAATACGCGTTTAAGCCAACACCGCGCCTTGCGCTTCAAGCCATTCCTGTATTTCTCTTACCTTGTTGGCTAATAACGACTTATCACCACGGGTTTCGATATTAAGTCTAATGAGCGGTTCGGTGTTCGATGCTCGTAGATTAAGTCGCCACTCCCCAAAGTTAAGACTTAGGCCATCAAGCATTGATTTAGTGGGATTTTGAGCGTCAAACTTGTCTTCGATAGCGCGAATGATAGTCGGTGCATCATGAGTAGTGAGACGAAAGTTGAGCTCACCTGAGCTAGGATACGCTTGAATATAGCCTGTGACCAACTCTGATAGCGTCTTACCAGTAGTAGATAATAGCTCAATGGTCAAAAGCCATGGAATCATACCGCTGTCGCAATAGAAAAAGTCACGAAAATAGTGATGGGCGGACATCTCGCCGCCATAGATTGCGCCCGACTCGCGCATGACTTGCTTGATAAATGAGTGTCCAGACTTACTGATGACCGCCTTGCCATTATGTTCATTGATCACGGCTTCGGTGTTATATATGACCCGCGGATCGTAGACGATGGACTCATTTGGATATTTATTTAAAAAAGCCTGCGCCAGCATGCCAACGACGTAGCTACCATCGATGAATTCACCATTCTCATCGAATAAAAAACAGCGGTCAAAGTCGCCATCGAAGGCAATGCCGAGATCAGCTTTGTTTTCTAAGACAGCTTGCTGGGTAGCGACTCTATTGGCTTCAATCATAGGATTGGGGATGCCGTTGGGGAAGCTACCATCGGGGGTATGATGCAGTTTAAGGACTTCAATCGGTGCGCCCGCTTGTGCAAGCTTCTCAATCAATAGATCAACGACAGGGCCTGCACTGCCGTTACCTGAGTTAATAACCAATTTAAGTGGTTTAAGCTTATCAGTATCGATAAAGTTGATAACGTGATCAACATAGGCGCTTTTATCAGCCAATAATTGTAATTTTCCTGCCAAGTGATCAGTGGTGAATTGTCCCGATTCTGCTAAAGCTTGAATCTCTGCCAGACCCTCATCAGCGCTAATGGGTTTTGAGTGCTCCTTGACCAGTTTTAGTCCATTATAGTTAATAGGATTATGGCTTGCCGTGACTTCAATACCGCCTAATGCCCGATAGTGACTGGTGGCAAAATACACTTCTTCTGTTCCAGTCATGCCCAAATCGATGACATCGACACCTGCGTCGATGATGCCTTTAAGCGTCGCTTGTTTTAACTGCTCGCTTGAGTGGCGAATATCACTACCGATAACGATAGCAGGTTGTAAGTCTGTCATATCGTTATCTTGCTGAGCGGCTGCTGCGTGATAACGCTGATATAAAATCTGTGCAAAAGCGCGTCCAATACGATAAGCGATTGCTTCGTCTAGGTTGACACCAAGCTCACCGCGAATATCATAAGCTTTAAATGAGCTGATAGTAATAGGGTCAAAATCGGTCGCTGGCTGGTAGCTCAGGGTCGCAGAAGTAGACATAGTGGTAGAATTCCTTACGCTAAAGCAGTAATAAGTTCACAATAGATAGCACAATTATAAGCCAATCAGCGTTCAATGCTACACTAACGAAAAAATCGTTATGAAATTAACGTTATTCTATCCAATAACAAATAAAAGTATAAGAGCATCCTTTATGAGTACCGTAAAAAATAAAATATCAGCACCCAAACCTGTACAAGGCACTCCAAAAGCCAGTGGTCAACTTAATGACTTGTTAGCACTGATGGCGCGGCTACGAGCTGACTGTCCGTGGGACAAAAAACAAGACAATCATAGCCTTATTCCTTATGCTATAGAAGAAGCTTATGAACTGGGTGAAGCGGTACAAAGTGATGATGACGAAGATATCAAAGGTGAGCTTGGTGATGTGCTGCTACAAGTTGTCTTTCATTGCCAGATGTACGCTGAGCAAGGGCGTTTCGATGTAGGTGACGTCATTACTACCCTCCAAGAAAAACTGATTCGCCGTCATCCGCATGTGTTTGAAGCTGAATCCCTAACAGACGAAGCGGCGGTTAAAGCGCGCTGGGA
>NZ_LNUO01000194.1:0-2706 GCF_001462175.1 Psychrobacter sp. ENNN9_III | reverse complement strand
ATGTTTCTTTTTTTAGTTTTTAAACAAACCTTTTAACTTAAATAATTATTTCTTCCAGACCAGCTGATGTTTCTTTTTTTTAGTTTTTAAACAAACCTTTTAACTTAAATAATTATTTCTTCAACCTTTCCCTAAACGCCTTATAATCCTTCGCCGTTTCTTTTACCGCTTCGATCATTGGCACATGACCGACTGCTGGCATCATGATAACCTGCGCTTGCGGCAAGATATCAATCATTAGTTCGGCAGTTTCAGGCTTATTGACCAGCCGTATTCTGATAATGATGATAAAAGCGAGTTAAATTTGTGTCGAACATAGTCATTATCTTCCTCTCCAAACTGTATGACAATCACATAAAAGATAACAGTCAAACGATCATAAAGCATGCCGAGGGTTTACAGCTCTAATAAAGACGGTACAAGCTTTCTGGTTTATGATGAGCGTTTTCGTTTAATCAGCCTCACATTAAAGGTCTAGCGCAAAAGGACAAACATTGAGTAAAACAAATACCGCCACTGGTAAACAGCGTGACCTCACCCAAGGATCAATTGCCAAAACGATGCTCCTGTTTGCATTACCAACCCTTGGATCATCTGCCCTACAGTCGTTAAACGGCTCAATCAATGCTATCTGGGTGGGTCGGTTTTTAGGTGAAGAGGCGTTGGCAGCGACGGCGAACGGCAACATCTTGATGTTTATCCTGATATCCTTCGTTTTTGGTTTTGGTATGGCTGCTACTATTTTGATTGGTCAATCAATGGGCCGCCGTGACGACGCTATGGTTAAGAAAACCATGGGCACAGCGCTGGGTAGCATTATTCCGATAAGTGTATTGGTATCAGCAATAGGGTGGATATTTGCCCCGACGTTACTTGATTTGCTTGGCACACCGGCAGGTGCGTTAAACCTTGCCCTGACTTATCTGCGGATGATTTTCGTTGCGATGCCCATCACACTGACCTTTACACTGCTAATGATGGCACTACGAGGAACGGGCGACTCTACCACGCCGCTTTGGTTTATCATTATTTCGGTGATTATCGACCTGATTTTGACGCCGACGCTGATTTTGGGTCTAGGACCATTTCCCGAATGGGGTATATTTGGTTCGGCTTTTGCAACCGCCGTCGCAAACACGCTAGCGCTTATTGGCATGGTTGTCACCTTGTACTGGCGTGGTTCTGTGTTGACCCTTAGGTTACCAGAGCTGCGCTTTTTGCGTGCAGACCGTGAAATACTAAAGTCGATGTTCTCAAAGGGGTTGCCGATGGGTACTCAGATGATCGTTATCTCTTCGGCGGCATTAACTATGCTGTCTTTGATCAACCGCGAAGGAGTACAGACGACAGCTGCTTATAGCGCGACCCAGCAGCTTTGGACCTACGTGCAGATGCCTGCAATGGCGTTAAGCGCCGCGGCTAGTGCGATGGTTGCACAGAACATCGGTGCCAACCAATGGAGCAGAGTTGCAGGAATCACCCGCTGGGGACTTATCTTTAATGTGATGTTGACAGGGGCTATGATTGGGGTGCTGACCATTTTTGATGAAACTATTTTGGGCCTGTTCCTTGGTAGTGACAGCGAAGCGGTGCCGATTGGGCGGCATATTCAGTTGATGGCGACATGGGGCTTTGTGTTTTTTGGGATAGCGCAAGTGCTGTTCGGTACTATGCGTGCGAACGGCTATGTGATTTGGCCGCTGATCGTCATGGTGATTTCGATGTACCCAGTGCGTCTTGGCTTTGCTTTTGGGCTTTATCCATTACTTGGAACCGATGCGCTTTGGCTGTCGTTTCCAGCAGGCATGATAGCAACCGCTGTGATGGGGGCAGGACTATATCTGCATGGTGGGTGGCGTAAAGGCAAACACCTAAACGTAGAAGAGGCTGCACAGAGGTCTGAGGAGTTTCGCGCGCATACAGGCACCAGTGCGTCGTTTCGTGATATTTTACCGACCACTGTATGGAAACTATCGCCTCTACGCCGTATCACAAGATTGCATCGACGACTACAGAGACGACTTCATAGGCATCGTATGATAAGAAAGAATAAACGCTCATAGCTTGGTTTATATATACAATCTTGACTTAACTTAACTTGGCTTTGCGGCTTTTGCTCATTGGTATGGCGGCCAATTTTTCATAATACTTACTTATTACTGCGAATACCTAACCTAGCTCTATCTCGGACTAAACTTTGCATTATCCAATAAAAATTCTACTGCCGCCGCCGCATGAATAGCAGTGGTATCAAATACCGGAATTGGGCTGTCTTCTTGCTTAATAAGTAGCCCAATTTCGGTACAGCCTAGTATCACACCTTCTGCTCCTTCATTGGCTAAGTCTGCAATCACTTGACTATAGTACTGGCGTGAACTATTAATAAACTGTCCTTGGCATAGCTCTTCATTGATGACTCTGTGAATCTCTTGCTGCGCATCTGGTCCTGGTATTAAAACTTGCAAGCCTGCATCTATAAGACGCTGCTTGTAGAAGTCCTGCGTCATCGTAAACTGCGTACCAAGCAGCGCAATCTTGGTCAAACCTTGGGCTTGAATAGCTTTAGCCGTGGCATCAGCGATATGAATAATCGGCAGATTGGTCGCGGCTTGTACGTTATCTACTACTTTATGCATGGTGTTAGTAGCGATTAGCAACCCTTGGGCACCAGCTGCTTGAAGACGTTTGCCACTGCTTGCTAGCATG
>NZ_LNUO01000193.1:0-7918 GCF_001462175.1 Psychrobacter sp. ENNN9_III | reverse complement strand
CCTTAATTGACAGGTAAACGTCCCTTAATTGACAGGTAAACGTCCCTTAATGGTGTCTGAAAGCTACTGATAGCAATACTTTCAGAACACTTAAAAGCTTTAAAAGCTTTAAAAACCTTAAAAACCTTTTCTGTTTATTATTAACTAATAAAAATACAAGTAGGGTTGTTACTAATTCAAATACTGTATTTCTACAGATAGTTCTTATTACAACTCTAGCAATCAAATAAGTAATTTTTTAAATAACATTATTTAATGTTTACCTTCATTTTATAAGTCGTATTTAGAAATAGATTAAGCTATTAGTGGTCTTCGTATATCTAATACCAAACCAAATCAATCTATTCAGATAACGTCTATTTACTATGTGTAAGTCGTAGTCAGTCTCAAAACTTAGAAACTCCGCTAAACTGAGGAATCTTCACACTTCAACCATGAATTAGACGTTTCGATATAGGCACAGGCTGATCATTGAGAAAAACAGCATTTAGCTACGTGAAAAGTAACAATAGAAACATCAATAAGTAATCTATAGACGGCATATAGCCAACATCTACATGGAAAACAACACTTCTGTATCTTCACCAACAATAGTGTATATACACATCGAAATCTGCGTCAAAAGTAATGCTAGAAACGATGCTGCTAGTGTATGAGCAGGAAAAAGTCTATTTGAGACAGTAGGAGAGTATTAGCTACGTGAAAAGTAACATCTGAAGCATGAAGAAGAACTAATCTATATTTTGAGCCAAAAGCACCACTAGCAGTTAAAAATAGAGATTTCACAGTTTTAATTGGAAAATAGAACAAAAATAGACGGATAGAACGCTAATAGAGCATCAAAAGTGTTGTTTGGAACAGGGAGAGTGCGCTAGCTACGTCAAAAGTAACGTTTGGAGCATGAAAACTCACTTTCTAAGCATGAACAGATACACTTTAGGCTGCAAAACATACGAAAGAGACGGAAGGGGTATGACGGGCTGTTTTTCTGGTTATAAGTCTGCGATTACCAAGAAAAATTGAGAAAACTAGGGTCAAAAATAGAGAAAATGATACGAAAATAGGGATATTTCACCAAAATTAGCTATAAATCCGACTTCTGCCAAAAATAATAGCCTACTAACCCAAAAACAGACTGGCTTAATAACGATATGTGCTCATAAAATGCCCTTATATCATTATTAAGCCAGCAGTCCCTAGTGCGCCCATTTTCACTATCGTTCTAATGGCGCCCTCGGGTGCTGGTAAGGGGGAAAAAGCCCCCCCTTAACCCCCCAAATCAAAAGCCGTCGAGATCACTATGAATGCCTCCAAATCACCTAAGTCTGGTATTAAAGAACAAAGAAAAATTGAGCTAACACTTAGAGTTAATTCCTATGAGCATGAATTAATAAAGAAGCGCCAGACAGAAAAGACAATGAGCCGATGGCTCAGAAATCTAGCGTTAAAATCAAAACCAGTATCTATAGCCGATCCTAATTTAATTCGTCAACTTGGACGAATTGGTTCTAATCTAAATCAAATAACAAGACATGCAAATATTGATAACCAGTTAGATAAACAAGTGCTAAACGAGATAACCGCTATTAGAAAGTTAATGCATGAGTTAATAAATCAGAACCTAGAAGATGCAAGGAAGGCAGACGATGATCGTTAAATTTCATGACCATGGAACAGGCCCTGCAAGTGGTGCGACTAATTATCTGTTGAAGGAGCGCGAAAAAGGCCCCTCTGACGCTTTAAGACCCAAACGTTTACCATTGAAGCCTCGTAAGCATGCGCGCGTGCTAAGCGGCGATCCTGTTCTTACTGAGCATCTGATCAATACGACTCCTTACAAACAAAAATACAAAAGCGGTGTTCTTTCTTTCGAGAAGCGCGCTAATGAGCTAACAGAAAAGCAAAAGTTCGAGATCATGAAAAAATTTGAGGAGGTGATTTTCTGCGGACTGGAGCGTGATCAGTACGATATTCTGTGGATTGAACATGCCGATAAAGATATTGATGAGGCAAATCCAGTCGGTCGCTTAGAGCTAAACTTTCTGATTCCAGGACAGGAACTACGAAGTGGTAAAAGGTTGCAGCCGTTTTATATGGGAGCTGATTTGGTAAGAGTTAATGCATTTAAGAACATTGTTAATTACGAGTACAGATTGGCTGATCCAGATGAGCCTGAGCGCGCGCGATTGACTAATTCGTACTCAGAAAATTCCGCACCACCCTCAGCTTATATTATGAAAGGCTATGACCGCCAAGCTGCTAAAAAAGACGCTGAAACCATTAAGAATCCACCGAATCGTGATGTATTACGTGAGGCTATCAATCGAAGAATGGAATATGATTTTAATATAGGACAGATTAAGTCTCGTGAAGGCGCATTGCTAAGTTTGAGACGGCTCGGACTAAAAATAGAGCGTGCAAACAGTGAAAATTTCATCTCAGTAAGCTGTAAAAACCTGAGAAATAAAAAGGGTGAGCCAATACATGTAAGGCTTAAAGGTGATATATACGAAAAAGATTTTGATGCTAATAAGAAGCAGGAACATACGATAGAAGCAGCACAAAAAGCCTATGTGTCACGATTACCGAGAGAGTATGAGCGTAATAAAAGGACCTTAGCTAAAGGCATTGAGATAAAAGAGAAGTATCACGAAGGTTTGTATAAAGATATAGAGCTACCAGAGCCGTTAAAATTGAACGTTGTTGACATACCCCTAGATAACGTCAAAGAGCAGCCAGAACGCGAACCTGCGCGTCCAAGCAAGCATTTAGATGCACTAACTATGGGTTTTTAATTACTGGGTTTGATATGAGTTTCTTAAACTATTCAAACTGAGCTGGTGCTGTGTCAATCTATTACTATTTGAATGTATTACGTTCAGCCGTTTGATGATAAAAACAAAGATAATGTTATTATAGCTAACGAATAAACTAGATGTGATTTGAAAAAAAGAGGTAACAAGTGGCAAGAGCCAAAAACAAGTTAGTAATGCCGTTCTTAAAGTGGGTCGGTGGCAAGAGACAGTTAATGAACGACATTGAGCCGTTGATACCTAGCAAAATTTCCACATACTATGAACCTTTCATTGGTGGCGGTGCCGTCCTTCTTAATCAACAACCTAAAAAAGCTGTGATTAACGATTACAATGCTGAGCTTATTAATGTGTATGCAGTAGTTAGAGATCAGGTAGAAGAGTTGATCGAAGACCTAGCTACGCATAAGAACGAGTCTGACTATTTTTATAGCATTCGGGTTCAAGATAGAGAAGAAGGTTTTGATCAACTATCATCATTGAAACGTGCTTCACGAGTCATCTACCTTAATAAAACGTGCTTCAATGGACTTTATAGAGTGAATAGTTCAGGCGAGTTCAACACTCCTTTTGGACGATACAAAAGCCCTAATATTGTCAATGAATCTGTATTGAGAGCTGTGAGTAAGTATCTACAGAATAATAATATAGAATTACTTAGTGGAGACTTTGAGGATGCACTTAAAGGTGCTCGTAGAGGTGCATTCGTCTACCTTGACCCCCCATACGATCCTATATCAAAAAGCTCTAACTTCACAGGATATGTGGAAGGTGGTTTTGGCGTTGACCAGCAAGAAAGATTAAGAGATGTCTGCGTTAAATTACATCAGAAGGGTGTCAAATTCTTACTATCAAATTCGGCAACTCCCCTGATAAAAGGTTTATATAAAGATTTCGAGATAATAGAAGTCGGAGCTAAGCGGCATATCAATTCTGTGGCCAGTAAAAGAGGCGAGGTTACAGAAGTCCTAGTGAGAAATTATGAGTGATTCCAAGAACGATATAGCATGGTCGAAAATATTTGACGATTTTCCGATTGTGGATGTTGTAGAGGAAAAAGGATTTTTCATCATTACGTCTAGTCAGATAAATAATTATCGAGAAGCTAGACTAATGACGAAGTTCGACGTTCGTAGACAACTTCCTAAGGTGTTTATTGAAAATGAGTTTGCTATTCTCCCTATTACTAGAGGTAGCTATATCATTGGAAAGTTTAATATATTTGAGGATATAAAAAACAATACTAAGCTCGTCTCATATGGCGCTGACACACTACCTGAACATATAAAAGCTATTGATATTGAGAATATCAGTAGCGAAACTACGGCTTTACTGTGTGCCAACGTGTGCGGAATACTGCGTTCATTTTTTGAGGAAGATCAAATAACCCATGTAATAGGCGGTAAAATGGGTTCAGGATCTTTCGATTTTCAAATATCTGATATCAGAATACCAGTTTCAAAATCTCAAATTGAGATTGATGGTGGCTTTGAGTCTGAAAATTTTGTTTACCTTGTCGAAGTAAAAAACCTAATACATGAGGATTTTTTGATAAGACAAATATATTATCCGTACAGAACGTGGACTAACAAACTAAAAGAGCGTCAGATAAACAAAACCGTTAGAAATATATTTTTAACTTATTCAGATGGTGTTTTTTACTTACGTGAGTACCAATTTGAAAAAATAGAAGATCCCAGCTCAATAAAGTTAGTCAAGGAAGAGAAGTACAGTATAGTCAAAGACTCACTTAGCTTAGAAAGGCTTAAAGAGATAACAGACAATGTAATTATCATAGAAGATCCTGATCTCTCATTTCCTCAATCAGATGATTTAGATAAAGTAATTAATCTGTGCGAACTCCTTTATCAAACAGATGATGGCTTGTCTAAAAGAGAGATCTCAGAGGAGTTCGGTTTTGTTATTAGGCAAGCTGGTTACTATGGCTCAAGCGCTAGATATCTTGATTTAGTAAGCTACGATGGACAAAAATATAGGCTTACGGAAAAAGGTGAAGAAATATTTAGCCTACCACTTATGCAAAGACAATTTGAACTTGTTAGTCTTCTTTTGTCTCATGAACCATTCAATATTGTTATGAAGGACTACTTAAAGGAAAGCAGTCGTCCTACTGTAAGGAGAGTTAAAGAGCTAATAGCAGACTGCAAACTATACAATGTGGGTAAAGAAACAACTACTTTCGGTAGACGATGTAGCACTGTAATAAGCTGGATAGACTGGGTGTTCGATAGAGTAGAAGTTTAAAATATTGCCCAAACTCTGAGTAAAAGAGCATCGCTCTTTATTGGTTTATAAGAGAGTTTGGGCAAATCTACCTTATTTTTTGTTTTTTAATTTGTCTTCCGCTGCTTCTGCTGCAGCTTTAGCAAATCCAGGGATGACCTCGGCAACCGTAAACTTTCCTATATTGAACAGAGATTTTCCTGCCCACTTTACTCCAGCAACTGCTGTCTCCCCAGCTCCATTGGCATTTTTTATATCGTCTATTGTTTCACCCCAAGAGTAATAACTACCTTTCCCATATTTTTCTTTACTTGTCGCAGCTCTGTCTTTCATGCTGGCTATTCTTTCTCTTTTTCCATCATCATCTAAATCTTTATAAGATACTCTTTCCTCAGACATAGCCCAATCCTCAACACAAAGTAGTTTTAATTATATTGATACTGCTGTGCTACTAAGCCTATCGACATTCTTTGCATTGGCTTTGTGCTCTAACTGTTCCATCACCCATATTGCGAAACCCAAACTTCGCTTCTATTTCTTGATGAGAATTTGCAACTTTAGGGCACTGGGGGCACTTGTGTGGAAGTTTTATAGAGCCGCTATTCATAATATACCTCGATATGGTTCATGAAATAAGAAAGCTTAATATAGCAGACAATAATCTATTTTTAATATTGTTTTGAGCTATATATTCAATTAAAACTAGGAAGTGTGTTTTTTCATCTCAATCGTAAATGTAAAAGCATTGATAGTACGCACATTTCTATGCTGCTCATAACTAACCTTAATGTCTGTATGCTCGTTAATTTGTTCTATAGAGAAGTCTAGTACCTGTCTTTTAAAGTCAAACATACGCTTATACTCATGATCCAGAACCCCCAACTCTTCTCTTAGTTCTTTAATATCGATTCGTGGAGATTTACTTTTGCGATTTAGAGCAGTTAAAAGTTCATATAAACGTATAGTGTGTGCATTAGTAAGACTAGCTACCTTTTGCACGTTGTAGATCTTGAGCCGCTCCTCTAACTCATCCATAAAAGCAATGACCGTGGGTGTGAGGCTGAAAGCTACGGTCTCAACTTCATTCATATAAGCTATATCGATTACCCAATGACTAGTTCTATGCCATAGATTTGTATTCTCAGCGGGTTCTGTATAGCTAAACTGGCGTTTAAACAGGCTTCTACAAGCATCTTGTAGAAGCCCATACGCTGGCTGCTCAGGCATACCAAACATATCTACATACCTTATGGCTGATATTTCAATACGTTTACCTAGTAAGGTGTCCAAATCAGCTGTAGTCTGATATTCCTTAGCCACAGTTATTGCTAGCAGAATCACTCTACTTTCAGCTACATTTAAACCATAACTAGCAGTAATTATGGCTTTGTCTTTTTCTGGTAGATCTTTTACAGCCATGAGTTGCCGCCCTGTACTACATACAATTGAGATTAAAAGAGAGCTTTACTATTCCAGCATGTCTGCTAAAAATTCTAATAGCTCAGGTAGATCAAACTCTCCTTCCGTAAACCCGTACTTTTCACAGTCGTCAGGAATAATTACTGTTTGACCAGAGAATCTTGAGTCTTCACTAATAATACGTAATGTACTAACAAGCTCGTCGCGTACTACTGAGGGTATTTGAGAATCCAGTAACTCATCTTCCTCTACTGACAGCTTATTAATGTTGATTGTTAAATTCTCGATTTTTATCATGGTCATTACTCGTTAAAATAAATGGTTGTGTGAGCGCTAAAACTTGAGCATACAAATGAATCAATAATCAAGATACTCTCGAATAGGACGCTTTTTGAATTGTGAAGCATCTTTTTTCAGGCGGTTAATCATTTCAGACTCCCATGCTTGTGATGACTGTCCAGCTGGACTGGTCGGACTGACCATATGATTATAGTCAGTAATAAATCGAGGATTACGAGCGATACGTCCAAGCTGCTTATCATTTAGACCTTGAACTGTGAACATATCAGCGGTATCTGCGTCTCTGCCAGTACTTTCTTGTCTAGTGTTTTTAGGATTGTTCTTAGTTAATACCTTGAATTCAAAACCTACTATCGATACACCTTTTTTAATTTGTGTGTAACTGACATTCAAATCTGATTTTTCATTAATTTCTCTTACTGCAAGGTCTAAGACACGCTTTTTAAAGTCGCTCATAGCTTTATATTCGTTTTCTTCAATCCCTAACTGCCCTCTAAAAACATCTAAAGCAAAACTTACCTTTTTCGCTTTTCTCCATTGGGTGAGTAGCTCGTATAATCGCACAGAGTACACACTCTTCATTGATGCTACCTGTTCAAGCGCAAACTTTGTAAATAAAGTTTTATTTTTCTTAGCATCAATACGTGTAATCTCTTTTACTACAGCAGGTGTAAGCATTATTTCAATGATTGCTTCATCATCTAAATATTTTGCTTGGCTTACCCAGTGAGACCTCACTGGCTTGCCGTCCATTTCATCAAGAAATGTGAAATAACGCCTAAATAAAGAGTTTTCAGCATCAATAAGAATCTCATAAGCAGTTTGCCTTGTAACACCAAATGCATCAGCATAACGACTTGCATGGATAGGTAGAGGGGTCACCGAGTCTATACCTGTACCTGTTTCTCTTGCATCTATAATTGCCAACTGCATGAGACGAATCTCAGCAAGTGATAGTTTTTGTATAGCTGTGTTTAACCTATGAGTTTTGACAACTTCGTCTTTCGATTTTTTAGCAAACATACTCGACATTCCACATCATTTAGAGACTAAAATATATCACGTCATTAAAATGACTTCAAACAAATACGTCCTTAATTGACAGGTAAACGTCCCTTAATTGACAGGTAAACGTCCCTTAA
>NZ_LNUO01000192.1:0-5927 GCF_001462175.1 Psychrobacter sp. ENNN9_III | reverse complement strand
TAATCTAGATTAATGGCTAATAACTATTGTTTGTATAGAAATTATTTATAACAAAGGACTGTTTAAAATGAAAATATATAGCCATGAAAACCAAATGCTTCATCATCCAAAAACGTATTTTTCTCGTGGACAAATGCGAGAGCCACAAGAGAAGCCTGAGCGCTTAACAGAATTATTAAAAGCGCCAAAAGCGTTGGGGTTAGAAGTTATTACTGCCAAAGATAAGGGCATTGAACCGATATTGGCTGTACATGATTTTGATTACGTCGAGTTTTTGAAGTATGGGCATGATGCATGGATGGCTGTAGATGAAGATATGGGGGAGGAAATTCAAACCACTGTTTATATTCCAAATAATTCTGGACTTGGTATCTTGGCTAAAGCCGCTAAATATCAAGCCGATGGTAGCGCACCTATTGGTAAGCATTCGTGGACATCCATCTACTGGTCTGCCCAAACTGCACTCAATGCTGCAGATTCATTATTGGAAAATGCGACAAGTCAAAATGCTATTCAAGTCTGTATTACCAGACCTGCAGGCCATCATGCACGTAAAAGTGCCGCTGGTGGTTTTTGTTATCTAAATAATGCGGCGATTGTTGCTGAGCATCTTCGTCAAAAATACCAAAAAATAGCCATCATAGATACTGATATGCATCATGGTCAGGGTATTCAAGAGATATTCTATGATCGTAAAGATGTACTCTATACCTCAGTACATGGTAGTCCTATTAATTTTTATCCGGTTGTTGCAGGTCATGAGCATGAAAGAGGTGAGGGAGAAGGATACGGGTATAACATCAATTTTCCCATGCCTCATGGTACCGATGAAGCTGGATTTTTTGAATATGTTGATCAATCAATAGCATCTTTAAAATTGTTCAATCCTGATGTAATCGTCCATGTCTTAGGATTCGATGTTTACAAAGATGACCCTCAAGCCAAATGTGAAGTTAGTACGCAGGGCTTTAAAGTTTTAGCGCAAAAGCTCAAAGCATTAAACAAACCAGTCATTGTCTTAGTAGAGGGCGGTTACTGTATAGAAAAGCTGAACGAAAACCTACAGGCATTTTTGTCTGGACTCAGTGAATAAAAAAGTTATGTTTAATAAGTAAGTAAGAAACTACTGTTGAAAGGACTTCAACAAGCAAAATATGCAAGAAAGTACAGGGAGCGTTAAATATGTATGATTCGCAGGAACGTTTAATTTTAGGCTTTTTGATTGTTATATATTTCTTTTTCTTATTTGGCGTCTCGCTTTATATCAACAAAAAGAGCATTAAAACCTACGATGACTTCAACGTTGCAGGAAGATCGGTATCCCTATTTCCACTTATTTTGACCTTTGTGGGCACTGCGGTTGGTGGTGCCACTCTGCTAGGTTTTATGGAAAATGGCTTTTTATT
The DNA here is from genome assembly GCF_001462175.1 of Psychrobacter sp. ENNN9_III. Classification (NCBI taxonomy): domain Bacteria; kingdom Pseudomonadati; phylum Pseudomonadota; class Gammaproteobacteria; order Moraxellales; family Moraxellaceae; genus Psychrobacter; species Psychrobacter sp. ENNN9_III. The sequence goes on along the minus strand of NZ_LNUO01000192.1, from coordinate 4,521 downwards.
TGGAATGGGTCAACAGTGGTTAAATTTTTCAATTTTCCTTGCTGGTGTGGTAATGCTCGCGTTTTTCTTAAAAAGGATTCGTGCGCTTGGTGAAAAGTATGAAATGGTCACTATTGCAGATTTTACGGTATTGAGGTTTGGCGAAGGTGCTAGGATTCCCACGGTAGCCAGTACCATGGTTGCCTATAGTGCGATAACAGGATTACAGTTCGTAGCCATCGCCACTATCATCAATTTAACCATGGGACTGAATTTAACCACGGGTATACTAATCAGTTGGGCAATGCTGACATTGAAGACCTATTTTGGTGGTATGAAATCAGTCATTTGGCAAGATGCATTCCATGGCACGATACAGACAGTTGGCGTTTTTATTCTATTTGTCGTCGTTATCATCGCTTCAGGTGGCTTAGAAGCAGTGCAGCTTAATGTAGCAGCGTCTGATCAACCTGATTTTTTAAATATTATGGGTATACCTCCTTCTGAGGTGTTCGTTTATCTGCTAACTATTGGTGCTTACCAGATGGTTAGACAGGACTTATGGCAAAGATTTTGGGCTGCTGGAAGTGCTAAAACAGCTAGAATTGGATATTGGATAGCGATTATCTTAGGGGCTGTCACTGCTTTTATGATTATTGCCATTGGCGTTATGGCCCGCTTCGGACTCAATTTGGGAGACATTGATTCAAACTTGACTTACTACGCAGTGATCGGTGATGTCTTTAGTTTTCCAATGGTGGTAGTAATGATTATTGCCTTATTTGCCACAGTTATTTCAACAGCCGATTCGTTCTTCATGGCCGGTGCCTCTTCAATTGCAAACGATATTATTAGACCCAAGCTCAAAGAGACACCAGATCTTGATAAGCGTTTATTAAAATATAGCCGTATATCTGTCATAGCAGTTTCTATCCTCTCACTTCTACTTGCTCTTTACATCCCTCAATTGGTTAACTTATTTGTGACAGGCGCTGCTATGTTAGTGTCGAGTCTATTAGCACCCGTTATCGCTGGTCTCTTTTGGAAAAGAGCCACTCGATTAGGTGGAACGGTGGCAATGTGGATTGGTCTAATTGTGGCCGTTATTTGGCAAGTGCTTGGTCATCCATATGGCCTACACCCTGTATTCATAGGTTTACCAATTTCGATGCTATTGGTTGTTTTTGTATCATTAGCGACCAGTGACACAAGTAGTGAGATTTAGATTTTCTAATTAAGTAAAGTTAGTTAAATTTTGTTTAATTAAAACAAGGATGTTTGGTATGAAAGTTTCGATTCTAAAAGTGTTCGGTTATGGCGACATCTATTTCAATGTAGCGAGTGCAGTCGTAAATGTGATTAATAGTCAGGTTCAATGCTCTATTATCAATGTGAGGTTTCTATGTCTAAACAATTAACTTCTACTCTAGATAATAGTGATGTAGAGAAAAGCTTTAGCTGGCGGACGCTCGGCCCTGGTATCTTATTAGCATCGGCAGCTATTGGCGGCTCACACTTAATATCCTCTACTCAAGCTGGAGCAACTTATGGTTGGCAATTGGCAGGTCTGATAATCATAACCAATCTATTGAAGTATCCGTTTTTTCGTTTTGGTACTGATTATGTTTATGGCACTGGTGAGTCTTTGATCGCAGGTTACTATAAAAAATCAAAAATTTATCTGGGTATTTATCTATTCTTATCAATGTTTGCATCGGTAGTAGGGACAGGTGCTGTTGCCTTGCTTTGTGCCGCTATTTTAGGATTTATGCTCCCTGCCAGCCTCGGGCTGTCGACCATTACACTATCTATTATTGTGATGGTTATCTCCTGGGTGTTTTTGGTTGCAGGACATTATAAACTGCTTGATAGTGTGAATAAGTGGATTATTATTGCTCTGACATTTGGCTCCCTTATTGCTGTTATTATCGCTGCGGGTAAGCCTACAGTGATGACAGCAGATTTTGTAGCAACGTCACCTTGGAGTTTAGCGACTTTAGGCTTTCTTGTAGCGCTAATGGGATGGATGCCTGCTCCCATGGAGTTTTCAGCCATCAACTCGATGTGGATATCAGCAAAAATCAAAGCTGAAAATACCACATATCGCCAAGGCTTGACTGATTTTAACGTGGGGTACTCTGTCTCTACAATTTTAGCCTTGGTATTCTTGGGATTGGGAGTGTTTGTTCAATACGGTTCTGGCCAAGAGATTCAAACAGCAGGCAGTGATTATGTAGGTCAATTGATCAATATGTATACCGCCACTATCGGTGAATGGTCCAGATTCCTTGTCGCTTTTGTGGCATTCATGTGCATGTTCGGGACAACGCTTACCAGCGCAGATGGTACCGCGCGTGCAAATTCTGAATGTTTGCGACTTTTTAAAGGTAATAAAGAGATTACCAATGGACAAATATTCTTTTGGACGAGCTATGCCATATTTGGCGGACTTATAATCATCCTTTTCTTTACTGGTCAACTTGGCTCAATGCTCAAATTCGCTATGATTGCCGCTTTTATTGCAGCGCCTATTGTTGGTGGTCTGAACTATGTATTGATTAAAGATCACAAAAAATTATCCACGCTCATGAATGTATGGGCAATTTTGGGATTAATATTCTTAACTGGGATTGCTCTGTTGTTCATCGCTAATTTATTAGGATTTTTTAGCTGAACAAATACATTTAGTTAACAGTATGCTTATGTGCAGTAAAGAGTAAAAATTAAGAAAATAGAAGTTAAGGAAATAAGAATGAAAAATACAAATCATGGTGGTCAAGCGATCGTAGATAGCCTGCAATTGCACGGAGTAAATCGTGCTTATGTCGTTCCAGGGGAGAGTTATCTTTCGGTATTGGATGGTTTATATAATGCTGATATCCAGACAGTGGTATGTCGTCATGAGGCTGCCTGTACTTATATGGCAGACGCCCATGGTAAGTTTACTGGTCAGCCAGGCATTGCTATGGTGACACGCGGACCAGGAGCGGCGCAAGCCTATACTGGCATCCATACGGCGTGGCAAGATGGGGTGCCACTCATATTATTTATCGGTTTAGTACCAGTAGCGGATAGGCAACGTGAGTCATTTCAAGAATTTGATCCTAATCAATGGTTCTCTAGCCAATGTAAGCGGGTCTTTATATTAGACGAAGTATCAAGGGCGTCTGAAATTGTAGCGAAGGCTTTTCATGCGGCATTAGAAGGACGCCCTGGTCCTGTTGTCGTAGGATTACCTGAAGATATTATTCAGCAAGAGTTCCATGGTCAAATGCATCCGGTGATACCAGTGGCTGAGGGCTGTATCAGTGCTGACAAGCTTGATATTATCAAAGATGCTTTGGCAAAATCTGTGCAGCCATTGATTTTTGCTGGCGGTCAGAATTGGTCTGATGACGCTACCAAGCAACTAACAACGTTTGCAGAAGACAATTATATTCCAGTGATACATGATTGGCGCGCCTCAGATCGAGTTACCTTTGATTCTCCGGCTCATGCAGGCTACCTGGGTTATGGACGTTCTGACGACTGTGCAGCATTAATTGAAAACGCCGATGTACTGCTTACGATAGGGACGGTGTTGGGTGACGTTGCAAGTGATGGGTATCGATTGCGTCAGTCTTTTGATAAGCCCAATTATATTGTCAATTTAGATACCAGCTTACGCGGTCATAGTGGTGCAGTGACTGAACATATTGTCGCTAGCCCCATTAGTTTCTCTAAAGCTATTAGTAAGTTAGAAATAGGAGGCTCAGATTCTCGTAAAGACTGGTTTAACTATTGTCATGAGCAGCAAAGAAAAGACTGCGCGTTTCCGAAAGTGCAGGCTGAGCAAGATGGTACTGCTTCGTCTTATGCCAGTATGACAGAAGTTATTCGAGAGCTTACCAAGCGCTTACCAAGAAATGCTGTGTATAGTTTTGGCGCGGGCAATCATTGTATATGGGCTCAGCGTTATCTACCCACTCATACCTTTCCAAGTCAGCTTAGTACCAGAAACGGTGCGATGGGTTATAGCCTGCCGGCAGGTATTGTCGCGGCGTTAGAGACGCCAGAGCGTCTGTCAGTCGTAGTAACTGGAGATGGTGAATTCATGATGAATGAAGCAGAGCTATCAACCTCCATACGATATAACGCACCTGTTTTAATTATTCTCATGGACAATCAGCAGTTTGGCACCATTCGCCAGCATCAAGAAGCACATTACCCTGATAGAGTATCGGGGACGCAGCTACAAAACCCTGACTTTGCAGCATTAGCAAATGCCTTTGGTGCGCATGGTATACGAATCGATAATAATAAGAATATTAAGTCCAGTGTAGATGAAGCAATGCGAGTAGTCTTAAAAGACAAAAAAACAGTGTTACTGCATGTGCTTACTGACCCTGAGGATCTTACGCCCTAAGTTTAATGTAGGATATTCCAGCAAAGACACAGGAGTTTTTTAGAAGATACTAGGATTACTTTCACTATCCAGCAGCTTATATTGTATTATGATTTGGACGTTATAATTAAAAGCTGACTATCTATATCTAGATAGGT
>NZ_LNUO01000191.1:0-4399 GCF_001462175.1 Psychrobacter sp. ENNN9_III | reverse complement strand
ATTATGCCTTTGCTTTAACAGACTTTTTTGTTTTTTTGTCGTGTGCAGAGAAATTATTTGAAAAATGAAAGCGGGATTGAGGACTTTGTGATCAACTTACAAAATACAGCGATTAGATATGGGTGTATTCAAAGCCTTGATTTATTAGAGCAACGTTCATATCAAACCATTACTGATGCTATGATGCACAAGTTTTCAGCCTACTTACCTTCGTCATTATTATTAAGCGACAATAAAGATAAACAAATTTAGAATAATAAATCGAATACACATTTGGAATTTTTATGAATATAACAGTAGTAGGTACAGGCTACGTAGGACTATCAAATGCTATGTTGCTCGCTCAGCATAACAAAGTGACAGCAGTTGATGTTATTCCAGAAAAAGTTGAATTGCTCAATTCAAAGAAGTCACCTATCGAAGATAAGGATATTGAAGACTTCTTATCTAACGAAAATATTGATTTTAAAGCTACGTTAGATGCCAAAAGTGCTTACAAAGATGCTGATTTTATTATTATTGCGACGCCTACTGATTACGATTCAAAAACCAATTATTTTAATACTCAAAGCGTAGAAAAAGTTATTGAACAAATACTTCTAGTAAATAAAACTGCTTTAATTATCATTAAATCAACGGTACCAGTCGGATATACTATTGAAGCAAGAAAACAATACTCTACCAATAGTATCATTTTTGCTCCCGAATTTTTGAGAGAAGGAAAGGCTTTATACGATAATCTTTATCCCTCTAGAATTGTCATTGGAGAACAATCAGAACGTGCTCAGCTATTTGCAGACTTATTATTAGAAGGCGCTATAAAAAAAGAGGTGCCAATCCTTTTTACGAAATCAACTGAAGCGGAAGCTATAAAACTGTTCTCAAACACTTATTTAGCCATGAGAGTTGCGTATTTTAATGAATTGGACACTTATGCGCAGATGTTTGGACTTGAAACCAAACAAATCATTGAAGGCGTTGGCTTAGACCCTCGTATTGGTAATCACTATAACAACCCATCTTTTGGTTATGGTGGGTATTGCCTGCCTAAAGATACTAAGCAACTCTTAGCAAATTATCATGAAGTACCAAGCAACCTTATTAGAGCCATCGTTGACTCTAATAGAACTCGCAAAGACTTCATCGCAGATAAAATTATTGAGAGAAAACCACAAGTCGTTGGCGTGCATCGGTTGGTCATGAAAAGCGGTTCGGATAATTTTAGAGCGTCTGCTATTCAAGGAATCATGAAACGTATCAAAGCCAAAGGTATCGAGGTAGTCGTCTATGAGCCTGTCTTAAAAGAAAAAGATTTCTTTAATTCACGTGTGATAGAGGATTTGGCAGAATTTAAAGCAATAAGCGATGTAATTATCGCAAACCGATTGTCATCTGATATACAAGACGTCTCGCACAAGGTGTTTACTCGCGATTTATTTGGGAGCGATTAATGAACATCTTAGTAACTGGTGCGGCAGGCTTTATCGGATTTCATCTCATTAAAAAGTTATTAGAAAAAAACTGCTTTATTGTTGGTATTGATAACATCAATGACTACTATGATGTGGACTTGAAAAATGATCGCATAAAAGTACTAGTAGAAAACTCATCAACAGAGACTTTTAAGTTTATTAAGCTCGATCTTGCTAACCGTGAAGCCATGTCTACTCTCTTTAGTCGCTACAAATTCGATGTTGTTATTAATCTTGGTGCTCAAGCTGGTGTGCGTTATTCTATCGAAAATCCGCATGCTTATATGGATTCAAACATGGTAGGGTTTTTGAATGTGCTTGAAGGTTGCCGTCATAGCAAGGTTAAGCACTTACTCTATGCCAGCTCAAGCTCTGTTTATGGTATGAATGTTAAGCAGCCGTTTAGCACTGAAGATCGGGTTGATTACCCTATTAGTTTATATGCTGCTACCAAAAAATCTAATGAGTTAATGGCGCATACTTATAGTCATTTATATAACATTCCAACAACTGGCTTGCGCTTTTTCACAGTTTACGGCCCTTATGGTCGACCTGATATGGCTTACTTTTCTTTTACCAAAAAAATACTATCAGGGCAGCAGATCGATGTGTATAACAATGGTGAGATGCAGCGGGACTTCACCTATATTGATGATATCGTTGAAGGTATCATTCTTCTTATCGATAAAATTCCTGCACCTCAAAAATCCTCCATTACTACAGCGATAGCGCCTTACCAGATATATAATATCGGTAATAATCAACCAGTGACGTTGCGCCGCTTCATTAGCGCTATTGAGCAAGCATGCGGTAAAAAAGCTAAAGAGAACTTGCTTCCAATGCAGCCAGGTGATGTACCGATCACTTATGCGGATATCGATGAGCTAACCACTGATGTTGGCTTTAAACCTTCGATTAGTATTGAAGATGGTATTGCTAAGTTTGTAGAGTGGTACAAACAATATTACTCAGTTTAAGTAAAAGTGTTTCATAAGCCATTTCTGTATCATTTTCTTAGACAGATGTTCAAGTTCTAATCTCATCATATTTTTTCAAAGGATTTTAGCGACATGACCACACCTTCAAACTGGCAAAGAAAACTGCTATTAACATTTCGAAGCGAAAAAAGATTGAATGCGGGTAAGATTATCAAAAACTATGATGGCAAAAACTTTGATGAGATGAAAACGACAGTAATTACTGAGTCATTGTGTGATATTGAGGCACTAACAGATGAGCGTAAAAGTACAGACTTAGAAATTCACTTAAATAATCTAAAGTATCAATCATTAGGAGAGTCTGAGCTCTGCTTTTATCATAATACTCTTATTATATTGATGCGTCGTAAATACAAAATAGATAAAACTTTTGCTGAATTTGAGAGGCTTTGGGATTCAGAAAGCAACTATTTATTAGAGCATCTTTCGCTGCGCTGGATTGTCTCAGCCTGCGACACTTTCATTGATCACTCAAATGATACTCTTAGAACTGCTATTCTAATGAACGTCATCACTCTAATGAACACCTTAAGGGTTCATGAAACCAAAAACTTTTTACAACTAAGCGCTAACGCCGAACCCATGCCGTTATTAGACGAAAAAACCGACATACTTTATGCCGGTGATTTGCCTTTATACGATGGTCTTACTTATTTTCGTATTGGTACTGATGACAGCTTAAGAAATATGCGTAAACGCTATAACAAATTTCGTAAATTCGACAAATTAGCTACTACTATACTGCTGGCTGTATTCGAAAAACTACAGAATAACCAAAGTGCTTTTGCCACTCTACGTCAACTGCATAGAGATGATTGGTCCAAATGGTGGTTAGATTAAGATCTCTTGTCTGTATTCTCAAAATTCGATGCAAATTCAATATATTTCTTTGCTATTGTGACAGGAAGAAGTGCTTCACTAAATTCAGAGCGAAATTTTTCTGGGTTCTTCATGGCTAAGCTTAATTTAGCTGCGATAGCATCTATATCTCTCATAGGCATTAGGTTTTTTTGAGGCAACAACTCACTTGGCCCAGATTGGCAGTCAGTACTAATAACTGGGGTCCCTAAAACTAAAGATTCTGCAATCACCAAAGCAAAACCTTCCCAATCAGAAGTCAATACTTTAAACTGCGCATGCTTTATGTAGGGAAAAGGATTCTCATGGAAGCCTAAAAAAACTACCTTATCTTCTAGATTGAGCTCTGCTACCAACTCCTCTATATTACTTTGAAGCTTACCTTTACCCAAGAGAAGCAACGGTAAAGACTGATCTGTCTTTGCGTAAGCTCTCAATAGCACATCATGACGTTTTGCTTCTTTAAAACTGCCAACATGAATAATATAATTTTGATATTCTGGAATGAAAGCATCAGCTAACTTTTGAATACCGTCTCTATCAATAGGATTGTGTATTGCTGTGGTTGAAGTAACATGACCAAAGTTTTCTACAAAATCCTTTTCTACTCCCTTACTCACACAGGCGCAAGGATTTTTGGAATAAATTCTCGTAAAGTTTTCTTTTCTTTGATGACCAACATCCGTTTTTGCGAACTTATATAACAACGACAAAGTATTATGAATCACATAAATGATGTTAGATAAACTACTGTAGCTAAAAATACTATCTGAACGATCAAGGTTTGATAAAATAATATCAGGTTGTCCAATATTTTTTTTGACATAACGATCTACCGCATGAGCAAAAAATTTATCGCGACGCTCTGCTCCTGGTATCATCTTATAAGGTTTGAATTTGAGCATATGATAAATAAGGTTTGGATTAAGATCATATTCGACCCGCGGTTTAAACCTTAAAATATGTACTTCGTATCCTAATTCGTAAAATCCCTGTCCCAAAGTAAGAACGACACGCTCTGCCCCTCCGCCTTGTAGACAATTAATAGCGAGCAACGCTATTTTTTTATGC
>NZ_LNUO01000190.1:0-5531 GCF_001462175.1 Psychrobacter sp. ENNN9_III | reverse complement strand
GAATGCTAAAAATAAAGTTGGTTTTGACTTCGTTTCGGGGTCAGTTCTAACTATAAAAATTATCATTTAATCAGCAAAAAAACTCAAAGTTAATTCATTACGAACATATACGAAGAGCGTAATTGCCAGATTAGATGAGCCAAGATTAGAAGTCGTCTTACTATTTATAGTGAAGACTTCAAGCAAGATTAAACTGAAGAGTTTGATCATGGCTCAGATTGAACGCTGGCGGCAGGCTTAACACATGCAAGTCGAGCGGAAACGATACCAGCTTGCTGGTAGGCGTCGAGCGGCGGACGGGTGAGTAACACTTAGGAATCTACCTAGTAGTGGGGGATAGCTCGGGGAAACTCGAATTAATACCGCATACGACCTACGGGAGAAAGGGGGCAACTTGTTGCTCTCGCTATTAGATGAGCCTAAGTCGGATTAGCTAGATGGTGGGGTAAAGGCCTACCATGGCGACGATCTGTAGCTGGTCTGAGAGGATGATCAGCCACACCGGGACTGAGACACGGCCCGGACTCCTACGGGAGGCAGCAGTGGGGAATATTGGACAATGGGGGCAACCCTGATCCAGCCATGCCGCGTGTGTGAAGAAGGCCTTTTGGTTGTAAAGCACTTTAAGCAGTGAAGAAGACTCCGTGGTTAATACCCACGGACGATGACATTAGCTGCAGAATAAGCACCGGCTAACTCTGTGCCAGCAGCCGCGGTAATACAGAGGGTGCAAGCGTTAATCGGAATTACTGGGCGTAAAGCGAGCGTAGGTGGCTTGATAAGTCAGATGTGAAATCCCCGGGCTTAACCTGGGAACTGCATCTGATACTGTTAAGCTAGAGTAGGTGAGAGGGAAGTAGAATTTCAGGTGTAGCGGTGAAATGCGTAGAGATCTGAAGGAATACCGATGGCGAAGGCAGCTTCCTGGCATCATACTGACACTGAGGCTCGAAAGCGTGGGTAGCAAACAGGATTAGATACCCTGGTAGTCCACGCCGTAAACGATGTCTACTAGTCGTTGGGTCCCTTGAGGACTTAGTGACGCAGCTAACGCAATAAGTAGACCGCCTGGGGAGTACGGCCGCAAGGTTAAAACTCAAATGAATTGACGGGGGCCCGCACAAGCGGTGGAGCATGTGGTTTAATTCGATGCAACGCGAAGAACCTTACCTGGTCTTGACATATCTAGAATCCTGCAGAGATGCGGGAGTGCCTTCGGGAATTAGAATACAGGTGCTGCATGGCTGTCGTCAGCTCGTGTCGTGAGATGTTGGGTTAAGTCCCGCAACGAGCGCAACCCTTTTCCTTAGTTACCAGCGGTTTGGCCGGGAACTCTAAGGATACTGCCAGTGACAAACTGGAGGAAGGCGGGGACGACGTCAAGTCATCATGGCCCTTACGACCAGGGCTACACACGTGCTACAATGGTAGGTACAGAGGGCAGCTACACAGCGATGTGATGCGAATCTCAAAAAGCCTATCGTAGTCCAGATTGGAGTCTGCAACTCGACTCCATGAAGTAGGAATCGCTAGTAATCGCGGATCAGAATGCCGCGGTGAATACGTTCCCGGGCCTTGTACACACCGCCCGTCACACCATGGGAGTTGATTGCACCAGAAGTGGTTAGCCGAACCTTTTAGGACGGCGATCACCACGGTGTGGTTGATGACTGGGGTGAAGTCGTAACAAGGTAGCCGTAGGGGAACCTGCGGCTGGATCACCTCCTTATAGACGGCATTCACTTGGCAAGAATTCACAACAAGTTGTTCTTTAGTTTAAGCTAGTTTACTAGTTAGAGGTATATGCCTCGTACAGGCCTGTAGCTCAGCTGGTTAGAGCACCGTGTTGATAACGCGGGGGTCGGCAGTTCAAGTCTGCCCAGGCCTACCACTTACACATGGGGCCATAGCTCAGTTGGTAGAGCGCCTGCCTTGCACGCAGGAGGTCAACGGTTCGACTCCGTTTGGCTCCACCATCAGTAAACAGCGATGCGATAGGTATAAATAGAAACAAGTGATTCACTTATCTAACTAGCACAGATAAGATACTGATTACTTCTTTCTGTTTTATACGGAAATCTATCATTCGACGAGAAGATAGAAACTATTTAAAAACATAGATATGAGTCTGGGTTAACAACAACATGTTCACGTGTTGTCGTTAACCTTAATAATCGACCTCTTAACGACATCAGTTGTTATCCCAGGGGTTGATTATTAAAAAAGTAAAGAGAACTGAATCAAGCGTAAACATAGGTGATATCGTTATAATTGCGAAACTAATAGACCTTTGGGGTTGTATGGTCAAGTAATTAAGCGCACATGGTGGATGCTTGGCAGTCTGAGGCGATGAAAGACGTGACAGCCTGCGATAAGCTTCGGGGAGGCGGCAATATCCTGTGATCCGGAGATTTCTGAATGGGGAAACCCACTTACCATAAGGTAGGTATCCTAATTTATTAGGAGGCGAACGAGGGGAAGTGAAACATCTCAGTACCCTTAGGAAAAGACATCAAATGAGATTCCCCAAGTAGCGGCGAGCGAACGGGGAGAAGCCGATTGATACTAGAATAGAAGAACAGTGTGGGAAAGCTGGCCATAGTGGGTGATAGCCCCGTATTTTAAATTCTAGCATTGACATATTAAGTAGAGCGGGACACGAGAAATCCTGTTTGAAGATGGGGGGACCATCCTCCAAGGCTAAATACTCCTGACTGACCGATAGTGAACCAGTACCGTGAGGGAAAGGCGAAAAGAACCCCTGTGAGGGGAGTGAAATAGAACCTGAAACCGTGTGCGTACAAGCAGTGGGAGCCCACTTGTTGGGTGACCGCGTACCTTTTGTATAATGGGTCAGCGACTTATATTCTGTAGCGAGGTTAACCGTTTTGGGGAGCCGTAGGGAAACCGAGTCTTAATAGGGCGATGAGTTGCAGGGTATAGACCCGAAACCGAGTGATCTATCCATGAGCAGGTTGAAAGTGCCGTAACAGGCACCGGAGGACCGAACCCACTGTCGTTGAAAAGCCAGGGGATGACTTGTGGATAGGGGTGAAAGGCTAATCAAACTCGGTGATAGCTGGTTCTCCCCGAAAGCTATTTAGGTAGCGCCTCGGACGAACACCATTGGGGGTAGAGCACTGTTTCGGCTAGGGGGTCATACCGACTTACCAAACCGATGCAAACTCCGAATACCGATGAGTGATATCCGGGAGACACACAGTGGGTGCTAACGTCCATTGTGGAGAGGGAAACAACCCAGACCGCCAGCTAAGGCCCCAAATTCCTAGTTAAGTGGGAAACGAGGTGGGAAGGCATAGACAGCTAGGAGGTTGGCTTAGAAGCAGCCATCCTTTAAAGAAAGCGTAATAGCTCACTAGTCGAGTCGGCCCGCGCGGAAGATGTAACGGGGCTCAAACTAGGAGCCGAAGCTGCGGATTTGAATTTGTTTTCAAGTGGTAGGGGAGCGTTGTGTAAGCCTGAGAAGGTGCATTGTAAAGTGTGCTGGAGGTATCACAAGAGCGAATGCTGACGTGAGTAACGATAATGGGTGTGAAAAGCATCCACGCCGGAAGATCAAGGGTTCCAGTCCAACGTTAATCGGGGCTGGGTGAGTCGACCCCTAAGGCGAGGCCGAAAGGCGTAGTCGATGGGAAATCGGTTAATATTCCGATACTTGTTTATGATGCGATGGAGGGACGGAGAAGGTTATGTCAGCCTAGTGATGGTTATCTAGGTGAAAGGATGTAGGTTTATAGCTTAGGTAAATCCGGGCTATTATATACTGAGATCTGATAGCAAGTCCTACTTGTAGGACGAAGTGGCAAATACCAGGCTTCCAGGAAAAGCTTCTAAGCGATAGTCATAAACGAATCGTACCCTAAACCGACACAGGTGATCAGGTAGAGAATACCAAGGCGCTTGAGAGAACTCTGCTGAAGGAACTAGGCAAAATGGTACCGTAACTTCGGGAGAAGGTACGCTGTTGATGGTGATAGGACTTGCTCCTTGAGCTGTTGGCAGTCGCAGATACCAGGCTGCTGCAACTGTTTATTAAAAACACAGCACTCTGCAAACACGAAAGTGGACGTATAGGGTGTGATGTCTGCCCGGTGCTGGAAGGTTAATTGATGGGCTTAGCGTAAGCGAAGGTCTTGATCGAAGCCCCAGTAAACGGCGGCCGTAACTATAACGGTCCTAAGGTAGCGAAATTCCTTGTCGGGTAAGTTCCGACCTGCACGAATGACATAATGATGGCAGCGCTGTCTCCAGCAGAGACTCAGTGAAATCGAAATCGCAGTGAAGATGCTGTGTACCCGCGGCTAGACGGAAAGACCCCGTGAACCTTTACTACAGCTTTACATTGAACTTTGACCTGACTTGTGCAGGATAGGTGGGAGGCTTTGAAGCCGAGACGCTAGTCTTGGTGGAGCCAATCTTGAAATACCACCCTGGTCATGTTGGGGTTCTAACTCAGGTATAACAATACCGAGGACAATGTATGGTGGGTAGTTTGACTGGGGCGGTCTCCTCCTAAAGAGTAACGGAGGAGTACGAAGGTGCGCTCAGAACGGTCGGAAATCGTTCATAGAGTATAAAGGCAAAAGCGCGCTTAACTGCGAGACCCACAAGTCGAGCAGGTACGAAAGTAGGTCTTAGTGATCCGGTGGTTCTGTATGGAAGGGCCATCGCTCAACGGATAAAAGGTACTCTGGGGATAACAGGCTGATACCGCCCAAGAGTTCATATCGACGGCGGTGTTTGGCACCTCGATGTCGGCTCATCTCATCCTAGGGCTGAAGCAGGTCCTAAGGGTATGGCTGTTCGCCATTTAAAGAGGTACGCGAGCTGGGTTTAGAACGTCGTGAGACAGTTCGGTCCCTATCTACCGTGGGCGTTGGAAATTTGAGAGGATCTGCTCCTAGTACGAGAGGACCAGAGTGGACGAACCACTGGTGTTCGGGTTGTCATGCCAATGGCATTGCCCGGTAGCTACGTTCGGATGGGATAACCGCTGAAAGCATCTAAGCGGGAAGCCCACCTCAAGATTAGATTTCCCTAAAGAGCCGTTCAAGACTAGGACGTTGATAGGCAGGGTGTGGAAGCGCAGCGATGCGTGTAGCTAACCTGTACTAATTGCTCGTTTGGCTTGACCATACAACACCCAAGTGGTTTGTAGCTATCTATAGAGTGACAATTATGCGTCTGTTACGCACCTTCAATTACTTGAAGGTCCCTTAACAGACAAAACGCACAATGGTTATTTATAGAATGGTAAGCATTATATCGATATCACCTATTATTCTTGATTCAGTCAAGTAGTGTGATAAGTCATACAAAACAACAGACTCATATCTAACCCCCTTTGCTGACGACAATAGCACGATGGCACCACCTGATCCCTTCCCGAACTCAGAAGTGAAACATCGTCGCGCCAATGGTAGTGTGGCTCCGGCCATGTGAGAGTAGGTCATCGTCAGCTCTCTATTCCAAAAAGCCCCCCGACACATGAGTGTTGGGGGCTTTTTTTG
>NZ_LNUO01000019.1:0-19123 GCF_001462175.1 Psychrobacter sp. ENNN9_III | reverse complement strand
GGTGGGGGGTACCGCCGCCAGTCGCTTATCGCTACTGGCTTTTTTATATTTTTTATCAGATAAAATAGATCAAACTGATATTAATACTTCACATCTAACCACTTTGTTTTAGATATGGCCATGCTGCCCTTAGATAAATAAACATGGACCACAACGTTAAAACCACTGCCGCTACCATCAACACGTAACCTATCATCTCAAGTGACTCCCAGTTTAATAGGAGCACCGTAATAGCTATCATCTGAAATGTCGTTTTGAGTTTACCTACATACGATACTGCCACACTAGTACGATTGCCCAGCTCTGCCATCCATTCTCGTAGAGCCGATACTGCAATCTCACGCGAGATAATCACAATCGCTGCTATCGCCATAATGATGTTAGGATGCCACTGTACCAAGATGATAAGCGCTGCCGCTACCATCAACTTATCAGCGACTGGATCCAAAAACCGCCCAAAGGCTGACATTACATTAAGCTTACGGGCGAAGTAGCCATCAAGCCAATCTGTAATCGCAGCAATAATAAACACCCCAGTTAGTAATAAATGACGCACTAAACTGTCACTAAACTCGCTCATCCCGACTTGGGCGATGACATTATTTGAAATAGCTGGCATTCCAATACCCATGGCTGGTGGCCAATAGGCAATCGCTACAAATAATGGGATCATTAAAATACGGGCAATAGTCAAATTATTGGGTAGGTTAAAGATACTTTTATTATTTTGTGGTTGTAGCGGCTCTTTTGTATGCAATTGTGTGCTTTTGGTCATGGTAAGCCTAGTTTATATAGACATAAGAATGTTTGCTAGCTTAGCATTTTTCATGTATCTCGTCATGCCATCTTCTGCAAGTTCATCGTTACTATTTTTTATAAAGCTATTCGCTCTGCCCTGTACGATACAAGATTTGAATGCCGATAGCCTTATCTGTACTTATGCTAAAAAACATAGGGAAAACAAGAAGCCTCGACACACAAAAATATTTCAAAATGTGACATTGTATTAAAACTCTCTTAAGAGTAACTTCATGTAACTTAAGTAGCTAATTAATGGCAACTTCGGGTAATATGATTGTATTAGAAGAAACAGTTGTACACTGAATTTTTATTCTAAATTATAACTGTTTGTGTTTCTAATAACGTTAGGATCGCTATAAAAATAATAAGTTTTTACTGTAATTGTAGACGCACTACATACTCAGTTTTCCTCAGCCCACAGTTTCCTCCTCTGTGGGTCTTTTTTTGTTTTAAATTTCTAAACGCTGTTTCTTAAAATTATAGTGACTTCATTATAGCAACTCAATTACAGCGACTTCATTATAGTGGCTTAATCGTTTTGCTACTATTTGCTAAAAATTTAAATTAGCACCTATTTTTTAGCTTTTTTTCCCAAGAAAAGAATTTAAGGAAGCAAGTAGCGTCTCTTGGTTTATACCCTCTCCTATAAATACAATGTCTTCAGGTGTAGGGCTATTTTTGTTAGCAGGGAGAATCTCTGGTTGCTGCATTACCTTACGTACAGATTGCAGTAACAGCGGGCCTTCATCCGTCTGCAAAACACCTTTAACCCGCAGAATCGTATCACCCCGGGCGTGCAACAGCGCCGATAGCCAAACGGTAAACTCGACCCAATCTACTTCTTTTGGCACTGGCAGCGAAACCACAGTCGTTGGTTCTCCTACATTAGTGAGAGTCGATTTGTAGATTTCGGTCGGCGTTGGCAGCTCAGGTACAGGGCTTTCGACACCGAATGCGGATAATGACATCGGTGCGGCTGGATTGATTTTGCTGATGGTTGAAACAAGGTTCGATAAAGACTGCTCGGATACTTCCTCTGATTTTGCAATAACGATGCGATCAGCCGACAAGATTTGCTGACGACATAGTGCGTCAGTCTTTAACGATGTATGGAAATGTAGGGCATCAACCATAATAATGGTTTCTTTGAGTGCAAAATGATAGACCAAAATGGGATGCTCTTTAATAGCGACGATAATCTCTTCAGGATCAGCTAAACCACTGGTTTCTATTATAAGCGTGTCTAGCTGAGCATTGGTTTGTATAGAAACGCCGCTCGTTCGAGATTCGGCAACCGTAAGCAGTGCAGATATGAGCTCCTCTTTGCCTTTCGGTGTGCCTGCGGTTCCAGTCAGCACTTTGACACTCATCGCCTCGCCCAACAGCAAGTCGTCAACGGGCTGCTTGGCCGCTTCTTGGGTAAAGACTTGAGCACGACCAAATGTCTTAGTAAACAGCGTATGACGCAGCCATGTGGTCTTACCTGAACCCAGATAGCCACTCAATAAAATGATGTTAAGACGGTTGTCCTGCAATGTTTGCATCAAATTTAAGCCACTGAAAGCGTTGTTAAGGGGTCGATTGGAAAGCCTTGACGGCGTTCTACTTCAGCCCACAGCTCAGTTAAGTTGTCGACCATGACACGAGCCCCGCCTGGACATAGCAGCTGAATCTGCGGAATCACCCCATCGGCATAAACTGAGAACCCATATGGTTTTAGCACGCGCTTTAGTATCGATATTCGATGAAACATCGCTCTGAGCCGGATACCACCTTGCTGTGCGCCTGCTTCTGTCCAATGCCCTGGAGCCGCTGGGTTGCCACATGCATTACACATGATTCTTCTCCCTATAAGTAACCTTAGCAGCATTTTTAAAATACCACTAAGGTCAATAAACTTATCAACACAGAGTTATTAAAATTAAATAACGTCTGGTCGTTTACCCCCTTCAAACGGGAAGCGCTGACGAAAGTCGGCAGCGATATCTTCAAATGGCATCCAAACCACACCTTCATGGCTGTTGATATAGTCGATTAGTCGCTCAAGCATCATCAGCACTTGCGGACGTCCAGACACATCAGGATGAATGGTGAAAGGATAAACTGCATAGTCCATGTTGCGATAGACCCAATCGAACTGGTCGCGCCACATCTCTTCGATATCACGCGGATTGACAAAACCGTGACTGTTAGGCACGTTTTTCATAAACATCATCGGCGGTAAATCATCCATATACCAGTTGGCAGCGATTTCAACCAAATCAATCTCGTCACCATGGGTCATAGGATGCATCCACTCTTCTGCTGTCTTGGAGTAGTCGATAAGGTTCCATTTATCACCAACCCGCGCGTAAAATGGCTGGAAATCACGATAGCCTTGACTATGATCATATTTAAAATCATATTTGGCTAAAATCTCAGGGGTCGCGGCTGACATCTCCCACCACGGTGCTACGTATCCACGCGGGCTTTGACCTGTCAGCTTGGTAATCAGCTCAACCGACTTTTCCATGACCGCTTCTTCTTGAGCGCGGGTCATGGCAATGGGGTTTTCATGTAAGTAGCCATGCGCGCCTACTTCATGTCCATGATCGACGATCATTTTAGCAATGTCGGGGAAGGTCTCGAGGCTATGACCGGGGATAAAAAACGAGGTGCGCATGTCATATTTTTTGAACAGGCGCAATAAACGCGGCACGCCAACCTCAGAGGCCCAGACACCGCGCTGGATATCTGACGGGCTTTCGCCGCCGCCGTACGAGCCAATTTGTCCTGCTACGGAATCAACGTCCGTGCCGAATCCACATATAATAGTTTTAGTCATATTTCATTCCTTTGATATTTTTATTTTGGTTTGGTTTCCTTTTTTTTGGGGTTTTAGCTCTGTTTTACTCCTCTGTTAGATGGTTATGATAAGTTTTGAGAAAGCATGTTTTCGACAGAGAGTGCCGCAGCTAATAGATCACTGTCGCGGCCGCTGGTCATCGATAGCAAGATACTAGTAGGCATCTGGTTTTCATCTATTCCATTTGGTAAAGCGACGCCGCACCAGTCCAAAAAATTGCCTAGTGCGGTATTACGCAGCATCAACTTATTAGTTCGCAAGTACAATTCATCATCTTGTTCAAGCGGTTTAAGCTCGGGCGCCGTAATAGGCGTGGTTGGAAACAGCACAATTTGCTTGTCTAAATTTTGGCGGTTTTTTTCGATTAATCTTGCGCGCTCTCTTTGAATGACAAGCAAATCTCGTGCACTCATATCTCCTGCATCAAGAATACGGGTAAGGATTCTTGGGTCTATCTGCTCTGCATCTGCCGAATGTACTAGATCCCAGTGCACATCTAGCGCTTCTGGACCGACTAAGTAACCGTGTTCACGAGCAAGCGCACCTATTTCATCAAACTCACTGCACACGCCGCGAGTAACCGTCGCGCCTGTCTGCTCAAGTGCGCGTACAGAGGCTTCAAAATTCTGGATCACCGCATCTTGTGCATTTTTAAAAACAACATTGTTAGGAATAAAAAATTTGAGTTGGTTGATAGGTGTTGGCTTGGGTATGACGATCGCTCGCCCGCTGAGAATTTGTGCGGCACCAATACAGCTTTTTAGGTCAGCTGCAAGGGGACCAAAAGTGTCCAATGTCGGTGAGAGTGGCAACGTCCCACCAGTTGGAAACGCGACGCTAGAGCCTTTATAGCCGACTATACCATTTAACCCAGCAGGAATACGTATCGATCCCCCAGTATCACTGCCAATGGCCAGTGGTACGAGTCCGCGAGCAACAGCAACCCCGCAACCTGAGGATGAGCCACCAGGTATACGTTCTGGGCCTGTACCATGAGGGTTTTTGGGTGTACCAAAATGCGGATTGAGACCAAGGCCAGAATAGGCAAACTCGGTCATATTAAGACAGCCGATTGATACAAGGCCTGCCTGAGTGGCATTGGCAACCATATTGGCATCATGAGTGGCAGGTGCGTTGGATTTGAGCACCACTGATCCTGCGGTGGTTACCCGACCTTTTATATCAAAAAGATCTTTCCATGCGATGGGGATACCATCCCATGGACTAAGTGGCTTGCCCTCATGGCGACGTTGCTTAGAAGCATGGGCTTCTTTTAGCGCTCGCTCTTCAAGCAGTTCTGTAAAAATAGCAGGATCAGAAGATCGGATATTTGCAAACGTCTCTTCTATCAGCTCAACCGGACAAAGACTGCCTTCTTCAAGGCGAGCTGCCATATCTACCGCTGAAACAGACTCTTTGGTAATTTTGCTCACAACCCACTCCATGTTATTTATTTTTTAGAGACTGCATTACCAACCATAGGCCAAAAAAAACAGAGGAGTCAATTAGCGTCATTTAGTAAAATCCTTCTATTTACCAATAAGAAACAATCATCTAAATTTATAATTTTTATATGAGTCAATGACAAACAAAACGTCAATGACAAACAAAACGCATGATTGTTTGACTACTATCACTTATTTTTGACTTTAAATGGTTCCGAAAATTGCAGTATTAAAAACCCAACCAAAGACAAGATAATCGCTATCTCGTAACGACCATAGGCAACTGAAATACCGATAGCACCAGTATTCCATAAGCTGGCTGCTGTAGCGGTGCCTTTTGAGCCTTCCTCATTTTTAAAAATGGCACCACCACCGATAAAGCCCATACCAGTAATAATGGCGTACATAATCCGCGCTTCACCAGCAGATTCATAGATATCCATACCGACTAGCATAAATGCACATGAAGCAATCGTTACAAGCGGGAAAGTTCTAAGTCCTGCGCCGTTGTCTTTCATCTCACGATTCAGCGCAATCGGCAGTGACAATACAAAGGCAATGCTTAATTGAAAAAAGTGGTACTGCATTAAGTCTATATCTATATCAAATCCAAACATGGTTTACGGTGCTCTCTATCTTTAAGTTGCAAATGAATGAATTTGGCTTATCTTGTCTACTTTATTTTACTGATGCTTTGTACGGTGTTTTTTGCCACGTGATAACAGCTTTCAATATTGCCTTGTCCGCACCAGTCACCACTGACAATCCATTGATGCTCTTGATCAAACAATATTCCTAACGTTTCATTGTTGTCTTTATTTTTTGCCTCAATCACTGTCGCAGCATAGCGCCAGCGATGGCAATCTATCTGGCTGGGTGCTGTATCCGCGCTCCAATGCAACGCTTGCTGGGCTGCTGCTAATAATTGCGCTTTAACCGTCTCCATATCATCATCGACATGCTTTTCTGACCAGTCGTTGCGCGCATGAATAGTGACACTTGGAAGTAGCTTATTATGAGCAGGCTTTTGATGTTCAATAAACACTCTATCGAGTATTGAGTCATTTACATAAGCCACATCCCATACTGGCGCTGTCTGATTGCTTAGAGTTTCAGGAAGCATATCAACATTATCCCAGCCTAGCATGAGCGTATAGCAAGCTTGCATTTTTGGTTCGGTAATTTTGGCTTGCTCCATAAAGCCGCTATCTGCCATCAGCTCTACTGCCTGACCGTTGGGTACTGTACAAATAACCCAATCAAACCTGCCAAGACTATGGCCCTTTTCATCAAACAGTTCAGTCTTTATATTTTTATGAGCTTTTGCGTTATCTATTTGCGCTTTGTTGATTGGTGCGACACGGGTTTTAAAGTTAATAGTTGTATGCTGCAGATCATCAGCCAATGCGTGCCCCCAACTGGTCATTTTAGGGGTACTAATATAACGTGCATGATTGGTATCCCACTGCTCTTTTTTCTGAATGTCAGGTGAATAAGCATCTTGAGAATTGGCATTAGCTGGCGTCAAATTAACTACTTGAGCGCACCACGGTTGCAGTAATCTTGAGTCTAGCCAAGGCGTTATAAATTGCTGAAAGCTGGAGGTTTTTGCCGTAAAAAACTGCGCACCAAATGCCCATTGCCAGTTTTTATTAGTATTGCTATCGGTGCGATAGCGCGTGGCTAAGCGACCAACGCTACGAGATTTTTCAAAGATAGTAATTTGCGGCACTGAAAAATGAGCAGATGGTTTAGTCTTTTGCTTAAGAAAAGCACGCTCTAACAATGTCGCTGTAAATAATCCAGTCAAACCACCACCAATGATGGCTACTTTCGGCGCAGTATCCAGATTAGTGTTCAGGCCAGTATTCAAGGTAGCCTGATTGTCATGGTTAGTTTGCTTTAAACTATTATCAGTAGACATATTAGTAGACGACATAGTATGTTCAGTCATAGGAACGGTAGGCCTTATTAGAAATTGAGCAAAAATTAAAAAGAGCTTATTAAACAAAAATGTTGAGCAAAACATTAAGCAAAAAGCATCAGTTTTATTCTTGTTTAGCAGTATTTATATTAATGATTATCACTTATATTAAAAAGCCATGCTATTGGAAACAGCATGACTTTTATGTCGATAGATAATTAGCTTGTTTAGACAGTGACACTAACTGTCATTTGCTAGCAACGCTTGGCCTCACGTTCCGCTTTGACCACGTCAATTATCTTATTAATAACCGAACTATCAGCAAGGGTAGATAAATCACCCAGTCCGACATATTGTCCTGCCGCAAGGTTACGTAAGATGCGCCGCATAATCTTACCAGAGCGAGTTTTGGGCAGTGCTTCAACGATATAAATGGCATCTAAATTGGCAATCGGACCAATTTCGGTGCGCACATGGCGATTTAATTCTGCTTTTAGCTGATCACTTGCGACCTCGCCCATACTAAGAATAATAAAGGCAGCAATACCCACACCGCGAATCTCATGCGGCATACCAACGACGGCTGCTTCGACGGTCGATGGATGCGCATCTACCGCACTTTCAACTTCTGCAGTACCCAAACGGTGCCCTGAGACATTGAGTACATCATCGACACGGCCAGTAATCCAGTAGTGCCCATCTTCATCGCGTTGTACCCCATCACCAGTAAAGTAATAGCCCGGATACTCAGTAAAGTAGGTCTCCAAAAAGCGCTCATGGTCATTATAGATAGTACGCATCTGTCCCGGCCAGCTGTTGCTGATAGCGAGATTGCCCTCAGCGGGACCTTCAAGTGCCGTGCCATCGGTATCGATTACTTGCGGTATGATGCCATATAGAGGGTTCATCGCGGCACCCGGTTTAAGCGCTACCGTACCCGGTATTGGGGCGAGCAAGATACCACCCGTTTCAGTCTGCCACCATGTATCTACAATTGGGCAACGACCACCACCAACGACATCATAATACCAATCCCACGCCTCAGGGTTGATAGGCTCCCCAACAGTACCGAGCAGGCGCAGACTTGAGCGATTAGACTCACGGACAAAGGTATCGCCCTCTTTCATCATTGAGCGAATCGCTGTTGGCGCTGTATATAAGACACTGATTTTGTGTTTATCAATAATATGACCAATCCGCGCCCATGTTGGATATTCAGGTACGCCCTCAAACATCACCGTCGTCGTCCCATTGGCAAGCGGTCCATAAGCGGAATACGTATGACCAGTTACCCAGCCGACGTCTGCTGTACACCAGTAGACATCATCGTCTTTGATATCGAAGACATCGCGAAAAGTCGATAGCGCATAAGTGATATAACCGCCAGTCGTGTGCAGAACGCCTTTTGGCTTGCCAGTCGAACCAGAGGTATATAACAAAAATAACGGATCTTCGGCGTTCATGACTTCAGGCTCGCACTGCTCTTGCTCGCCGGCTATTAAAGAATGATACCAAACATCACGGCGTCCACTCATCGGAATCGAATTACCTGTCCGATGCACGACGACGACTTTTTCGACACTATCAGTTCCATCCATATCTAGCGCACGATCAACATTGACCTTAAGCGGTGTATGTTTATTACCGCGCAGACCTTCATCGGCCGTAATTACGATTTTGGATTGACTATCAATAATACGGTTACCTAAGCTTTCAGTAGAAAAACCCCCAAACACGACCGAATGCACCGCACCGATACGCGTACATGCCAGCATCGCTATCATCGCTTCAGGTATCATGGGCATATATAGGGTCACGCGATCGCCTTTTTTGACCCCAAGCTTGCGCATCGCATTACCTAAGCGACAAACATCAGCGTGCAGCTCTTTAAAGGAGATAATCTTGTGTAAAGAAGGATGATCCCCTTCCCAAATAATGGCAGGTTTATAGGGGTTAGTTTTAAGATGTCGATCAAGGCAGTTTACTGAGATATTGAGCTCACCATCCTCGTACCATTTAATACGAAAGTCGTCCAAATCATAACTGACGTTGCTAATGATAGTCGGCTTTTTCATCCAATCGATCAGCTCAGCACGCTTAGCCCAAAAAGCATCAGTAGCCTCAGGTGATTCAACGGATTGCTTATAATCGTGAGCGTACTGCTCGGCGGTGGTGTTGGCAGCGGCGATAAATTCAGCCGTAATAGGAAAAGATTTCTGAGTCATAAGATATTCCTTTTTTAATTATTATTGTCTGCATAAAATATCGAGAATAAAAGAAAAACTATCTCATAAACTGACTGAGACTAAGGCGACAAAACTACCATTCAGGTAGTGATAATCGGCAGTTAATCAGTCACAACGGTGGTTGCAGACGACAGGCTATCATCTTCCATAATGAGTGACGCCTTGATTCTAGTTTGACAAATAAGAAGAAGTGATGCAAGACGCTAACGACTAATTACAACAATTCCAATGTACAGCTGTTTACTTATGTATTTATACACTCTATTAATCATAGATAGTAGAAAATTGAGCCGTATTTAATCCTTGTAACCCTAGCTTAAATATGGACAATAGCCACACTAAATACACTTTTTGCACGATAGTTACATCAGCATATTCCTATAGTCGATACTAAATACAATATCTACACGTTATTACAACGCTGAATTGGGACAAATTTTTTGTAGCCCCTGTCGGCGTAGGCACAGCAAGCAAGAAAAATTTGTCCCAATACCACTATATCTTTTTTATATTGATCTGACTCTATCATTGCTTCTATCACATTTTTACGTTTGTTTAAAAGCAGCGCTTTATGGACCAAAACCGCCATGGACAATAACACCCATTACGATGTCATCATTATTGGCGCAGGTGCCTCAGGGCTATACTGCGCGCTCACCGCTGGTCGTCGAGGTCGCCGCGTACTAGTGCTCGATCATGCCAATAAAGTCGGCAAAAAAATCCTGATGTCAGGCGGTGGACGCTGTAACTTTACCAATTACTTCGTCGAGCCTGAGCACTTTATCAGTGCCAACCCGCATTTTTGTAAGTCAGCTCTGAGCCGTTATCCCAGTTGGGAGTTCATTGGCATGGTTGAACAGCACAAAATTGCTTATCATGAGCGTGAGCACGGTCAGCTGTTTTGTGATGATTCCGCGCAAGATATCGTCACTATGCTACTTGATGAATGCGCCGCGGTAGGTGTGCAAATACGCATTAATACCCAGATTGATAGGGTCGATGTCATCGATGACAAGCACAAAAACTTTGCGTTATCGACAAGCAAAAAGCTCAGTAAAAAAGATATCGCTAATAGCGTTAAACCTTCGCAAAACAAATACATTTGTGAATCATTAGTCGTGGCGACTGGTGGCCTGTCTATTCCAACGATGGGAGCGAGCGGTCTTGGCTATGAGCTAGCGCAGCAGTTTGGGCATCAGCTTATGCCGACCGATGCCAGTCTTGTTCCCTTTACTTTCACTGATAAGACAGGCGAGCTCATCCGTGCCTTGTCTGGCATTAGCTTGCCAGTGATTGCCAGTAATGAGCACATCTCGTTTAAGCTGCCGCTCTTATTTACCCATCGCGGTCTATCTGGTCCTGCCATGCTACAGCTGTCCAACTATTGGCAGACGGGCGAATATATCAATATCAACTTACTGCCTGATATCGATGTCGCAGCCCTCCTACTCGCTCACAAAAAATCGCACCCTAAGCAGCTTATCCGTACTGTACTAGCAGACTATACAGACAATGCATTGCCTAAAAAACTACTGACGGCCCTACAAACAACGCTGTGGGATGATATAAAAGACAAAGAGCTTGCCAATATTAAAGACGAGCGCCTAGGCGAGCTTGGTGAAACCTTAAATGGTTGGCAACTCAAACCCTCTGGCACTGAAGGCTATCGTACGGCTGAGGTGACGCGCGGCGGTATAAAAACCGATGAAGTGTCGTCGAAAACCATGCAAAGCAGCTTTCAAGATGGGCTATACTTTATCGGTGAAGTGCTTGATGTCACGGGCTGGCTTGGTGGCTATAACTTCCAATGGGCTTGGGCAAGTGGCTTTGTCTGCGGTGAAGTCGTTTAGCCGATAATACAAGCTCAAAAAAAGCCGCCTTACTATGACAGTAAGGCGGCTTTTTATTATATTGATATTTAAAACTAAGCGTACACTTAAGCTTGTTTTTGGTTCAAATACGGATAATCGGTATAGCCTTCGCTACCGCCACCATAAAAGGTTTGTGGATGCTGCTCATTGAGCGGCGCATCTTGACGAATACGCTCAGGCAGATCAGGGTTGGCAATAAAATCACGACCAAAAGCAACTGCGTCGATATAGCCTTCACGGACATTTCTTTCTGCTTTTTCGGCAGTATAGCCACCCGCTGCGATGATCGTATTATCAAAGGCATCACGAATACGCTGGCGGAAACTATCGCTATACGGCGTGCCACCTGCCCAATCAGGTTCAGAGAGATGGAGATACATCAAACCGCGTTTATTGATTTGCTCGATGAGCCAGATATTATCATCTTCATCATAGCCTGCTTCTACCGCGTTGAACGTGCCTTGTGGCGAGATGCGAATACCGACGTGATCGTTATCCCATGCATCAACACAAGCATCGACGACATCAAGCGTCAAGCGTGCGCGGTTCTCGCGGCTACCACCATACTCATCATCGCGCTTATTGGTTTGCTCAACCCAAAACTGATGTAACAGATAACCATGTGCGCCGTGGACTTCTACGCCATCAAAGCCTGCCTCACGAGCAACTTTGGTTGCATGAGCAAAGTCTTTTATCACTTGCTCAATCTCATCAAGAGTGGCTGGACGCGGCGGTGTGGTATCGACGCGAATCGCTTGATTGTCACTATCACGTAAAGATGTGCGGGCATCGACTTTGACATCTGATGCTGAGATAGGTGCCTGACGATCAGGCTGGACACTTTCGTGTGCGACAAGACCCGTATGCCATAGCTGAACGACGATTTTTCCGCCTTTAGCATGAACATTATCGACGATGGCTTTCCATGCAGTCATTTGATCTTCGGTATGGATACCAGGCGCACCTGCATAGCCTTTTGCTTGAAATGACACTTGCGTCGCCTCTGCGATGACAAGGCCCGCTCCTTCAGCGCGCTGTGAATAATATTCACCTGCCAATGCGGTCGGCACATCACCTGGTTCAACGGCGCGCAGACGAGTCAATGGCGCCATAATGATACGGTTTTTTAGGGTTTGCGTACCCATTTTTACTGGTTCAAATAATTTATCGTAAGCCATGGTATGCCCTGTTTGTTGTTATCAAAAACATGAATAAAAATAGTATTCACAACTATAAAGTAATTTACTTATAACTATGAAATCTTTATGAGTTATTCGGTCAACAAAATGTATGTTTGCTTAGCTAATAAGTAAATACCTATTAAATAAGACCTATATTGAACGACCGTTCTCTTTATAAGGAGCATGTACTATTATTCAAGCAAGCTTTACAAACAGAAACATTGATTTAGATATATTTTAGACATTTAAACTACGGCAATTCGAACTATTTAAGTCATGTGACGCGCTAATGTTTAGACAACACTTATGCTTTCATCATCTTTTTAAAAGAGATATTTAAAGACAGATATGTACCAATTAAAATAACTGCCGAGCCAATAATCGCGCCCAAATCTAACGCTTCGCCAAGCAATACATAACCGAAGAATATCGCAAAAATCGGAATAACTAAGGTAATACTGGTCGCGCGCATTGGACCGATATTTTTAATAAGCTGATTCATAAAAATCAGTGCGATTGCCGTCGAAAACACCCCAATGCAGATGACAGATACCCACGCTTGTAAACTGATGCTTTTGCCATAGGGAAACTCATACAAGCCGATGGGTAGCATGACCATGCTGGCAATAATGGTCGAGCCTGCGGTGATAGCAATCGGTGATAAGCCTTGCAAATAGTTTTTGGTAATATTGGCTCCTGTCGCATAACCGACGCAGCCTAGTAAAGCGTAGCCCATTGGCAATAAGCCTTCAATCAAACTTGTATCTGTCTCACCACCAGCAAATAAGCTCTCACTCATCAAAATGATGACACCTGCAAGGCCAATAAATAGACCGAGAATTTGCTTTTTTGAGAGCTTATCATTAAAAAATGTACTAGCGATAAAGCCACTTATCATCGGTACAGAGGCGTTTAGCACTGCCAATACACCAGCGTTCACTGACTGGGCTGAAAATGAAAATAGCACAAACGGAATAGCGGTAGAAAATAAACCGACGACGGTCAGTAGCTTCCAGTTTTCGCGAATGCCGCGTCGATTTTCCAAACTGACAAACACAAAGACCAACATGGTTAAGCCTGCGAACAATACGCGTAAACTTGCAAACGCTATCGAGCCAAATTCGGGCACACCGACGCGATAAAATATAAAAGACAGCGACCACATAAAAGAGAGGGTAAAAAAGATAATGAGGTCGCGTTTAGTCACTGGTGAATCCTATTAAGCGTTTAGACTGCTGTTACGAAGTCGTCAAAAGTTATGTTGTTAAGAATGCCACGATGATAACTTTTTAATTGCTCTTTAGGTGCTGTTTTATGTATTTGTTAGTCATTAATTATTTACAAATCGACTTTATTCAAAATAAAATCGATATCTTTGTCACCGCGCCCCGATAAATTGACCAAAATAGTGTCATCAGGCGACATATCTTTGGCCACTCGCATTGCATAGGCAATGGCGTGAGCAGTCTCTAAAGCGGGAATAATACCTTCTAATCGTGACAGCGACATAAAGGCTTCTAGACACTCAGCGTCTGTCGCCGACTCATAAGTCGCCAGATTATTGTCTTTTAATAGTGAGTGCTGCGGCCCAACGCCTGGATAATCCAAACCAGAAGCAATCGAATGGACAGGCGCAGGCTCACCATCTTTATCGAGCAGCACATAACATTTAAAGCCATGAATCTCACCCTTGTTACCTAATGTCATCGTCGCCGCATGATTGGGTGTATCTAAACCTTCGCCTGCGGGCTCTACCCCTACTTTTTCAACGCTCTCATCTCCCAAAAAGCCACTGAATATACCGATAGCATTAGAGCCACCGCCGACACAGGCGACTACTTTATTAGGCAATTTGCCAGTTGTCTCTAAGAACTGTGCCCGCGCCTTACGACCAACGACGGATTGAAAATAGCTGACAATCTCGGGATAAGGTGCTGGCCCAAGAGCTGAACCAATGGCAAACATACTGGTGTCCAGCTCATTAAGATAAGTCTCAAAAGCGCTGTCTACCGCTTCTTTTAGCGTTCCTGCGCCGCGCGATACGGGTACGATATTGGCACCTAATATTTTCATACGGCTGACATTGGGATGCTCCTTTTCAATATCGACCACACCCATGTGAATCTCACATTCAACACCCATCAACGCCGCTGCGGTTGCTAACGCCACGCCATGTTGGCCTGCACCTGTCTCCGCGATGACTTTGGTTTTACCGAGCTTTTTGGCTAGTAACACTTCACCCAAACAGTGATTAATCTTGTGGGCGCCCGTATGATTTAAGTCCTCACGCTTGAAATAAATTTGCGCCCCGCCGCAATGCGCGCTTAAGCGTCTGGCATGGAATATCGGACTAGGTCTGCCGACATAAGTCTCACGCAGACGTTTCATCTCAGTGATAAAGTCGTCGTCTTTGATAATTTCACGAAATCCTATTTCTATCTCATCCATGGCTTTGGCAAGTTCAGGATGGCCTATTTTGCCACCAAACTCGCCGTATAAACCCTCGCTACTCGGCAAAATCGACTGATGTAGGCCATAGCTATCTGTTGCATTATCTGTTGTCATCGTTAAACCCTAGTATCTGAACTTGTGATATTTAAAATTACGGTATTGAAAACTGTAGTATTTGAAACTTTGGCGTTTGAAAATTATCCAAGCAAATTATTTTTATAGCGTTATAATAAAGCTATTGTATCAATGTTCTAGTACACTGAAACATATTCTAAGTTAAGTCCTGTTTAAGGTCAATAACTAGAAACGATCTGAAAGTGTTTATTAGCTAGTTTGATTCATTAAGAAGATATTATGAGGATATTAAGATGTCACAAAAAGACATTCAGGCGAACAATCAAGCAAGCGGCGCTTATGATTATCTACTTAAGCTACTGGTCGAAACTGATGACACAGAACGTCTATCAGCGATATTTGCTGCGCTCATGACCGATAAAGAACAAACGGAGCTTGCCAACCGCTTAACTATATTTGCCCTTCTGCAACAAGGTATGACCCAAAGAGAAATCAGTGCAAAGCTTGGTGTCGGCATAGCAACCGTCTCCCGCGGTGCCAAGGTATTTAGTCAGCATCAGATTGATAAATTGCTGCCGAATATTGGAGAAAAGATTGAAATTTGAGTGTGGTTTTATTGGGTTAGATATTGCATGAAATATGAATTTTGCCGTAGGGTGGGTTAGACTTGTCGAGTTCTCGTAGAGAATGAGGACAAGGCGTAACCCACCATTGAAATTAGGTAATTATCTACTAGCTCTTTTCTTTAGATCCCAAGAATTTAATTCGCATTCCATTCACAGTAGTAAACTTCAATGTCTTGGTCTTGCCAGCCCTGAATTAAAGACTCATATTCATTTTGAGAAACTGTTGCCGTTCTCGATATATTTTTATAAATATTTTTACCTAAATAAACTTCTTTGATTGAACTTTGAGGAATAGAAAAACAGTATAGGGGTCTGTTTTGTATTCTGACTATATTGAAGTCTCCAAAAACCCCTTCACTGGTATGATAGCTAGCTTTTAGACTTTTAACTTCTTTTACTACTCTTACCTCCTCTTCGTAAGCCCAATCTAATGATTTGTATAAAAAAGCTCTTTTCGCAAGGTTAAATAAGTTTCCTTCGAACAGAGTATTTTTGCCAATATTCATTAATTCATCATCGTTAATTATATCTAAATCATTCTGCGGTTTAGTTTTTGTATATACAATCTCACCAAACTGGTATGGAATAAAATTATCGGAAAGTGAATGAAAGTTAGCTTCGTCAACATCAATACCAATAACAACTCCTTGATGAGAATCCCCATAATGAGACCACATTAATGAGTTCAGTGGTTGTCTGGACAAAGACAATACGGCATATCCTCGAGAGAATCTATTTTTACAAGCGTTTTGAGCTATTTGAGGACTTACCATAAAATTCGGTTTTTCTTTAAAACCAAAAGCAGTACATTCAAAAGGATCATTAAAGTCTTCTAAGTGTGTAAAACCAATAGATGACGTTTCGATAGCTTTTATCGCACCTGATAATGACATATATTTGTATAAAATCATGTGTTTCCTTCTACACTAAACTAACAGTAAAATTATTTTGTAAGCTTAACCTTTTACATTAATTGAATACTGTATACAACTTATCTTTTTTAGACATATTAGTATACAACTTATCTTTTTTAGACATATTAGGTGGGTTACGCATTCGCTAACCCACCCTACGCTAAAATCAAAATTACGTCCAAGCTTTATTAAGACCTCTATAGACCACCCTTTACAGTCATTACCCCAATCTGCTATCCACCCACCTCCGTCAAAACACAACTGACGACAATGTCCCTATAAAACTATTTACACTTTGGTCTAAAAACGTTCTATATTACTTATTAGGTCTTTTTCAATAACTAAAACAGGGATGCTGACGATGTTACAGATAATAGCGAAACAAACCTCAAAACAAACGATGAAAATTATGGCTGTAGCTATCATGGTTGCAGGGGTGGCCGCATGTAATGATGATGATAGCGAAGCCGTATTTGTTACTGTACCTACATACGGTGAGTATGGTACTGATACGGCACTGACCTTGGCGCGTGATTATCCGGGTCGTTATATGGGATCGAGTACCGAGCTTGCCGCTGCTCAATATATGAAACAGCGCATGACCTTTGGCGATAATGGCGATGAGGTGATACTACAGCCTTTTACCTTTGTCGCCTCTAGAGGGCCATTTGCTGATCAATCGATTACCAGTCAAAATGTGGTCGTTACTCACGAAGGCACAGAAAATACCGGACGAACCTTATACGTAGGCGCTCACTATGATTCGGCGACGCAGTATCCCAATTATATCGAGCTTGAAGGATTAGATGACAATGCCTCAGGTTCTGGCGTACTAAGCGAGCTGGTCTATCATTTTAACGGAGTCAAGACCGCAGATACGATTAAATTTGTGGCATTTGGCTCTGAAGAAGGCGGACTGCAAGGTTCTAAGGCATTTGTCGCAAGCTTAAGCCAAGATGAGATTGACAATGCCATCGGCATGATAAATCTAGACAGCTTGCTCACAGGCGATAATATGTATGCCAACGCTGGGGACAACAGTTACGACGATGACGGCAATGAGATTGCAGCCAATGTCAAATTACGCGAAGCGGCGCTGCGTATTGCAAACGAGCTTAATCTTGGCTTGCAAGTAAACCCAGCTATCATTCCTCCGGGTGAAACCGAGCCTTATAAGCCTCTTGGCGTTGGCTGTTGTAGCGATCAAGAGTCATTTGACAGTATCATGCCTGTCGTCGCCTTTGAAGCGACCAACTGGAGCTTGGGACCAGATTTTGATGGCTATACGCAAACGGATAATCCTGATATTCCGGGTGGCTATTCATGGCACAACCCAGATGTGGATAACGAAGCAGTATTGACGCAAGCATTGGGCGAAGATCGGATCAAACAGCGCATGAGTGCCTTTGCTCAGATTATCACCAAACTTATCGCAGAACAGGTACAAACTGAGTCTATTAGATAGATTAGAGCCGTAGGGTGCGTTAGACTTGTTAAATTCTCGTAGAGAATAAAAACAAGGCGTAACCCACCATTGAAAGCAGAAGATAATTCGGTGGGTTACGCGTTCGCTAACCCACCCTACGCCACACTTAAAAATTAATCGTAAGCAACATATCTAACCCTATTAACCCTTCAAAACCATTCCCTTCTCCCGCACCCCCATTGAATTAAAGCCCCGCATCGGCAACAATAACTGCTACCAACAATCTCCATAATAAAAAGGACACTCAATGAAACTGCGCATTCTAAAGTCCGCCGTTACCAACCCTTGGTTTAACCTTGCAACTGAGGATTGGATATTTAATACGCTCAACCCCGACTCGCATACGCTGTTTTTATGGCGCAATAGCGAGACCGTGGTCATTGGCCGCTCGCAAAATCCATGGGTAGAATGCAAAATCGATAAGATGGAAGCCGACAAGGTGTTTTTGGCGCGGCGTCAGAGTGGTGGCGGTGCGGTGTTTCATGATTTGGGCAATACCAACTTTACCTTTTTATCGCCCAAAGACGACTATGACCAAGAAGCGAACTTTACCATTATTATTAATGCACTAAAGAAGTTAGGCATAGACGCGGATTTATCTGGGCGTAACGATATGCAAGTCGGTGATAAGAAAATATCAGGCAGCGCCTTTAAACATGCGGCCGATCGCAGTTTCCATCATGGTACGTTACTCGTGCATGCCAACATGCAAAAGCTCGGCGATTATCTCAATCCGCACCCACTTAAGCTCAAAGCCAAAGGTATTAAGTCGGTACGCGCGCGCGTCGCCAACTTGGTTGAGTTTAATGAAAACATCAATCACGAGACCTTATCTGATGCGATTATCGAGGCGTTTTGCGAATATTATAATGATACCGCGCCAGTAGAAGAATTGGATGAAGCCAGTCTCGCTAAGCAACCAGCGCTCAATAAATACTATCAGCAAATGGCAGATTGGGATTGGCGCTTTGGTAAGACGCCTGAATTTAGCCATCATATCGAGACGCGATTTGATTGGGGCATTATTGATTTGCACCTTGATGTAAAGCACGCAGTCATTAGCGAAGTGGTCATCTTTTCTGACGCACTAAACGTGGAATTGATTGACTTATTAAAAGAGACACTAACTGATATCAAATACGATAGACATGATATTAAAGCCAAGCTGGCTAAGCTGGGGCAAGCACATCTTGATGTGGCAGCGCAGATTAATGATGTGTCTGCGTGGTTGCTTGGTGAGATGGAAGGTTAGATTTTT
>NZ_LNUO01000189.1:0-7376 GCF_001462175.1 Psychrobacter sp. ENNN9_III | reverse complement strand
ACTGCTACGATTGAGTACAGCAGTTGTGCTACGTTTAAACGTAATTATTCAATGTACCAAATAAACTAATCGTTTTCTTTCACTCTAATGGAATAGCTAGTCATATGAATATTAACTTTCCTGACCTTGAAAAGCTCATCAAAATAGCTGAACGCTCTAACATAAATTCCTTAGAAGTAACGGATGGTGACGCGTGCATCTCTATAGTATGTCGCTCTGATGACAACAAAGATATCAGTGATAACAACAATAACAACAAGCGCAATCTTGCTAGCACCTCCGGCTCAACACAGCGAACAATGACAAGCGCTGAGAGCAGTCAAAACGCTGTTAATGATAGCGATGCAGTTCTCAATAAAAAAGAGGTAAATGAAGACGCCCAAAATCGAGTAACAGCACCTATGCTAGGAACTTTTTATCGGCGCTCAGAGCCTACTGCTGACGAGTTTGTTAAAGCAGA
Source organism: Psychrobacter sp. ENNN9_III (assembly GCF_001462175.1). Lineage (NCBI taxonomy): Bacteria > Pseudomonadati > Pseudomonadota > Gammaproteobacteria > Moraxellales > Moraxellaceae > Psychrobacter > Psychrobacter sp. ENNN9_III. Next base: position 6,916 of record NZ_LNUO01000189.1, on the reverse strand, counting down.
GGATAAGGTAGATGAGGGACAGACGCTATGTATCATCGAGGCTATGAAAATGATGCATGAGGTCAAAGCTGATTTTGCTTGTACTATCAAAGACGTACTAGTAGATGAAGGTGATGTCGTAGAATATGGACAGGCCTTGTTTGTCATTGAACCAGCCAACTGAGATTGGTTCATCTTACTTACTGTATTTTCTATGAAGACCAGCTTAGGAAGACCGACATGTTCTCAAAAATCTTAATTGCTAACCGTGGCGAGATTGCCCTACGCATTGTGCGAGCTTGCAAACAGCTGGGTATTCAGTCAGTCATAGCGCATTCGGAGTCAGATAAAGACTCACTCCCAGTTCGCCTCGCTGATGAGAGTATATGTATTGGGCCTGCTAATGCAACACACAGCTACTTAAATCAAAGAGCCATTGTCGCCGCGGCAAAAATGACCAACGCTGACGCCATTCACTCAGGCTATGGGTTTTTGTCCGAAAATGCTGAATTTGCAGATTTGATTGAAAAGTCTGGTCTCATTTTTATCGGACCGACCGCAGATAATATCAGACAGATGGGAGACAAGGTCGCTGCCAAAAAACAGATGATTGCCGCAAGTGTGCCTTGTGTGCCGGGTTCCGAAGGTGCTTTGCCCGCAGATAGCGCTCAGATAATCAAGATTGCAAGTGATGTTGGCTATCCCGTTATTATTAAAGCGGCGAGTGGCGGTGGTGGCCGCGGTATGCGCGTCGTAGAAAAAGAGGCCGATTTATTATCCGCTATTTCTATGACGCAAACAGAAGCCAAAGCCAATTTTGGTAGTGCTATTGTTTATCTCGAAAAGTACCTACAAGCGCCGCGCCATATCGAAATCCAAGTGCTATCTGATACCCACGGCAATGCTATCTATCTTGGTGAGCGCGATTGCTCTATGCAGCGCCGCCACCAAAAAGTGATAGAGGAAGCGCCAGCGCCAGGTATCACAGATGAACAAAGACAGCGGATAGGTCAAGCTTGCGCGACTGCCTGCCAACAAATGAAATATAGAGGTGCGGGGACGTTTGAGTTTTTATACGAAAATGGTGAGTTCTTTTTTATCGAGATGAATACACGTATTCAGGTTGAGCATCCAATCACCGAGATGGTCACTGGGGTCGATATCGTCCAAGAACAAATACGAGTAGCCGCAGGGTTAGAGCTTGCGCATAAACAAAGCGATATCGTTATCAATGGACACGCTTTTGAGTGCCGTATTAATGCTGAAAATCCGGATACCTTTTTGCCCAATGCTGGCCGTATAGATTACTGTCATATGCCAGAAGGGCTTGGTATTCGAGTCGATAGCCATATCGAGTCGAACTATACCGTTCCGCCCTCTTATGACAGTTTAATAGCGAAAATATGCGTGCATGATCACTCAAGGGAGGCGGCGATTAAAAAGATGCAAGCGGCCTTATCAGAAGCGCAAATTATAGGCATTGATACCAATATCAGCCTTCACGAGCGGTTGTTTAAAGATAAAGCGTTTTGTCAGGGTCAAGTGAGTATTCATTATCTGACCGAATGGATAAAAGAGAATATCTAAATTGAGCTTTAATATTTCTAAAAATAGATCTGAAGCCGAAATGAGAAACAAAGATAACGGAGCGTGTGGTAATGGAATTACAATGGCAACTATGCAGTGAGACCAATCTAACTTTGTTTTTCCCTAAACCTATAACGTTAGAGAAGCAGCAACAGTGCTGGGCGCTCGCCGATACCATACAGCAGATGCCAGAAGTCTTAGAAGTCGTCATCGGCATGAATACACTAAGTGTCTTCACCGTCTCCTTAACATGGGTGGAGCTTGAAGCGTTTAAAGATAACCTATCAGCTTTGCTTAACGACATTCCTTCAAAAACCATAAACGGTAAGCATGTTGAAATCCCCGTACATTATGGCGGCAAATATGGCCCTGATTTAAAAACACTGGCCACTGAATTGGGTCTGTCCGTTGAAGCGGTTGTCAAGTTACACACCGAGGCGACTTATACGGTTTATTTCATTGGTTTTCAGCCAGGCTTCCCTTATCTTGGCGGCTTATCTGAATCCTTATATTTTCCAAGACATGCGACCCCAAGAACAAGAGTGCCTGCAGGTTCGGTCGGCATCGGTGGTGAACAAACCGGTGTCTATCCCTTTGAATCCCCAGGTGGTTGGCAGCTGTTAGGCCAAACTGATATACCTTTATTTGATTTAACAAAAGCGTCGCATGCTTTGCTTAACGCAGGCGATACCCTGAAATTTACCGCTATTGATATTTATGAATAAAACATCTTTAAATCAGATATCTGCTAATAACAATAAATAGGTGCTATCAATGAAGATTTTAACCACGAGTGCGCTTGCTAGCATCCAAGACTCAGGACGATTTGGCTACCGAAGCATGGGCGTGGATAGAAGCGGGGTGATGGATAGCTGGGCTTTGCAAGCGGGAAACGCGTTGTTAAAGAACGATCTTAACGAGCCTGCTATTGAAATAGCGGTCGGTAGTCTTACGGTACAGTTTGAAGAGGACGTCAGTTTTTGCTTAACGGGTGCGCTGTACGAGGCATATATAGATGATAAGCGTATTCCTTGCTATTGGCGTATTAATGCACAGGCGGGGCAAACGCTTAAACTACTGCGTCCATTGCAAGGTATGTATAGCTATCTGTGTGTACACGGCGGCTTTGATATCGAGCCGGTACTGCAATCGTCGAGCACCAATCTGAAAGCCAGTTTTGGCGGTTTTAAAGGCAGGTATCTTAAAGCAGATGATGTGGTGAAAGTGAGAACAGATTCAAGCTTACGGGTTATAGGGGTGGCTCGCCTTGAGCCGACCAATAGGATTAGAGTAATAAAAAACAGTGAGTACGAGTATTTTACCTCTGCCTCAAAAGCCGCGTTTGAATCACAGCAATGGCAATTACAAAGCAGTAGCAACCGTATGGGCTATCGCTTGGATGGTACCGCACTTGAGTTTAATGAAGCTGTGCAAATGAGCTCGCATGGTGTCGATATCGGCATGATTCAAGTACCGCCACAAGGACAGCCGATTGTTCTGATGGCTGATGCCCAAACGACAGGCGGCTATCCTAAAATTGCGACGGTAATTAACGCTGATATAGGGCTCATGGCGCAAATTCGGTTTGGTAAAAATTGTCAATTTGTCGTCGTAGAGGTAGAGCAAGCATTGCGTGAGCAGCAAAAAAGACAACATTATATTGAGCAAATTAAGGAGTACGCCCATGAAAGTTGATTTAAATGCCGACGTTGCCGAAGGCTGCGGACAAGACGATAAACTATTGACCATAGTAAGCTCGGCTAACGTGTGCTGCGGCTTACATGCAGGCTCCTATGCCGAGATGCTAACCACCTTACAGTTGGCAAAAAAAAATAACGTCAGGGTAGGGGCTCATCCCAGTCTAGACGATAGAGAGAACTTTGGTCGCAGTGATCAAGTTTTGAGTGAGGAGGGCTATCGTGCCTTAATGCGGTATCAGTTGGGCGCAACCAAAGCGCTTTGTGACTTGGTTGGTGTGCCGTTAGAGTATGTCAAACCGCATGGCGCTTTATATAACCAAGCCGCTGCCAATGAATCATTAGCAGATATTCTGGTCAGTGAAATTAAGAGTTTCGACTCCAATCTAAAAGTAATGGGTCTATCAGGTGGCTATCTAGTCAAGTCAGCAAAGAACCACGGTCTAGAGGCGATATCTGAAGTATTTGCCGATAGAAACTATGAAAAAGATGGCACGCTCGTCTCACGTAGCAAAGACAATGCCCTAATAACTGACACGAATGAAGCGACCAATCATGTCATGCAAATGATTACTGAAGGTTCTGTTACCAGTGTATACGGTGAAAAGGTGCCGGTAGATGCCCAAAGCATATGCTTACATGGTGACGGCGAACATGCCATTCTTTTCGCAAAAGAAATAAAGAAGCAGTTAGAACTAAAAGGTATTGAGATATCAGCTTAATATCAGATTAATAATCGCTTGAACCACCTACTCTGTATAAAACAAGGATGTTTATGAGTACCTTAAAAAAACACAATACAGCTTTTACCGAAAGCCTGATGGCAAGTTTTGGTTTTGTTATTTTAATCTCTATTATTATGGATATTGGCGTCCAGCTTAACGTTTGGCGAATAGTAGCCGTGTCTTGGTATCAATTAAGGAGTTTATGATGGATATAGAACAAGTGGCGCGGATAGTTAAACTGGTAGAAAGTAGCCAATTGTATAAAGTAACGATTGAAGCTAGTGGACAGTCAATTACGGTAGTGAATAATGTAAACCAGCAGGGTACTATCCATCCTTTAAAGACAAAGTCCATTCAAAAAACTGAAAACATTGGCAGTGCTCTATCACAGGTGCGCGCGACGCATGTCGGTCGAGTTTATTTAAGTGAAGATGGGGCAACTGATCATTTAGTTAGCAAAGGCGATCGCATTAAAAAAGGTCAAACGATTTGCTTTATTGAAGAATTGACTCGACTGCTACCTGTGGTCAGTGACAAAGAAGGTGTCGTGAGCGATATATTGGTTGAGGATGGGCAAAGTGTTGAATACGGGCAGTCTATTTTAGCTTTGGAAATATAAAGAAATTAAAGTGAGAAAATAGTCTTTATTAAGGCTATTATTTATATGTAGCTTAACTCTTTTTGTTAAGTTGCTTGAAAGGCGGATGACGGATTTATCAATAGTATCTAAAACAGGAATGTATGACATCATGGAAAACGAAACGATATCAGATGTAAAAGGAAGGGTAACTCAACAAGAATGGGATATGCGAGTCAATCTTGCCGCTTGCTACCGACTTATTGCATTATATGGTTGGGATGATTTGGTCTTCACACATATCTCAGCACGAGTACCAGATACTGAGGATGAGTTTTTAATCAACCCTTATGGTTTATTGTTTGAAGAGATTACTGCCTCAAACCTTGTTAAAGTTAATCAAGCGGGCGAAAAAATATTATCATCAGCCTACGATATCAATCCAGCAGGATTTACCATTCATAGTGCGGTCCATGAAGCCCGCGCCGACGCTCACTGTGTCATTCATCTACATACCAGTGACGGGGTTGCCGTCTCTACTCAAGTGCAAGGCTTACTACCTATTTCTCAGCAATCATTATTTCCGTTATCTAACTTGGCCTATCATGATTATGAAGGGGTAGCACTAAACCCTGCAGAAAAGGTGCGACTAGTCGATGACCTTGGCGATGCCAACTTTATGATTCTGCGTAATCATGGCCTGCTCACTTGTGCGAGCACCGTTGCCGATGCGTTTTTATTTATGTATATCATGCAAAGGGCGTGCGAAGTGCAAATTAAAGCCCAGAGTGGCGGTAGTGAGTTGACCCATATACCACCGCAAATCTTAGCTGGTATTAAAGCAGCATCAAATGCAGTCACTAAAGAGGCCAATGGTGATATCGCTTGGCCAGCCTTACTAAGGAAGCTACGCCGTACCGATCCGTCATTTGAGGAGTAATGATTGATGATCACTCTGAATGGCAGCAGCAGGGACAGCTACTCTACAGTTTAGAGAGCGTATTAGCTAAGGTATAAAGATAACATTGAATACTTTTTATATATTGTCTCAGATTAGGCTTGTTATGCATGTTGATTTGGCGCAATATACAATTTGGCTTGTATCATTATTCATTGCTTTGCAAGGTATGGATTATAGACCCCATCTCTGTTTTTAGTGTCGATCAGGGCGACAAGGGATTACTTATATTTTTTAGCTATCACTCGATTTATCACTCTGATCAAACTATAAACATAGTTACTTCTAATGGGTTATCTTATAAATTATTATGATATCGAATCCATTTACTCGCCTTATCAATGTTTGGATTGCTATTCTTGTTATAGTATTACATGGTGTCACTGTATGGGCTATGGTATCTATGAATAGTCCTGAACGTCCTATGATAAATGCTCTCGAGCCTAAGACAATTCAATTAGAGTTAATAACATTATCAGCACTATCCAACGAAAAACCTGACGTAAGACCAAAACTCAAGTCCGTTTCTCAACCTCAAGAGTCATTGCCACCAGTACAAGAAGTAACTGAGCAAACTGAAAACATCAAACTTACCAAATCTGCCAAGCCCGCACCCATATTAGAAGCTATAGAACCTGAATTAAAAGCAGAACCATTAAAGCCCATAAAAGAATCTGTCATAGCTACAAAAGAGCCTAAGTCAAATCAAGAGACCAAGGATTTTTCATCAGAGCAAAAGCTAGTAATCACAGAATCAAGAAAAATATCGAATGCCAAAGATGAGGCAGAGTCAGATTTATCCGCGATGATTCTGGCCGTGACAAAACAGTTCAATCGCGAACAAGCTATACAGCAGCAAGCTGTTCAAAGTCAGTCTAATAGGAAGCGTATCGAACAAGATAAATTGCAGCTGCAGGCGGTTAATGATGCCGTTTCTAAAGTGTTGGCAACAGATCAAGCGAGTGAACGAAAACCTGAACAATTAGCTCCAGACGACAAAATTGATGAGAGTAGTGAAGTAGTACCGTTTTTGGAAGAACAAGCCAGTTGGCTTGGCGAATACGAACCTAATACTAGCCTTCCGCTGCTAATATGGCGCAATACTACTGCCCGCTCGGGTGATATCTTTCATGTACTATTGGAGCTACATGTCGATAAAAATGGTCACATTACTGAGGTACAACTACTTCAGTCATCGGGCAATGTAATTATCGATGCGGTAGCAATGATTCAAATAAGAGAAGGACAGCTCAATCCATTTCAAAAAAACGGTGTGCTAGTAAATGCCACTGTACCCATGCAGTTAAATTATGAGATGCCTTGATGTAGACAATTATATCTAAAACTCTGCATATGAATAAAAATATATTTCTTGTCAATATGTTCATACTGA
>NZ_LNUO01000188.1:0-6695 GCF_001462175.1 Psychrobacter sp. ENNN9_III | reverse complement strand
TGCGCTGAGTGCTGCTGAGCTGTTGCCAAAGCTGCAGCGCCACTTAATCAAGCAAGACGTTCAGACCAACTGGCAACTGGTTTGGCTAAACAATGCTGGACGACCAGTGATTGGCTTGCTACCAAAAGTAAGCTGGTCTGTATACGCTACTCATAACCAAATCTCTCATACAAAGTTGCCTACCTATAAAGTAATAAAACACTGCCGCAGTGATAAGAATGCTGTTACGACAGCATATATGAATTATATCAAGTGGCAAGACGAGTTGATTGCTTATAGTCAAGCTTATGAGGCTAATAACACCGTCTCAAACTCTCTAAACACACTCTATGAGAAGCCAAATTATCATCACGGTTTAATAGGTTTTATTGGTTATGATATTGCCGCTCATGAGCTGAGTCCAGCGGCTAATATTAAGCTGGCAGCGCAGCCTTGTGCGGTATTGGGGCACTATGACATGTATCTGACGCCCTGCGATAGTGGTCGTGGCTGGGCGCTGCGTACTGTAGGGCTACATACACCATCAGATGAGACAGACCCAGCGCTTGGCTTGCTGATATCCTGCTTAGACTCACTAGAACAACAGCTATCTAAAACAACAAATAACATTGCAAAAACGCCTGCGCCATTACACCTACAGCCGCGCTGGCACCAACATGACTATCAAGCAGCTTTTGATAAAACCCAATACTATCTACAGCAAGGCGACTGTTATCAGATCAACCTGACTCAAGAATGGATAGGATATCTGGCGAGCGCTAGAGAGAATGCATTTACTCAGTCCACAAGCCTGATCGCTTATTTGCCAGTGCTCCATCAAAACACCCAAGCGCCCTTTGCAGGGTACTTACAAACCCAGCCGCTTGATGACGATAGGTTTGATAATAGCAACAATGACCGTGATGCTCGTGACCTTCATAGCGTTAACCCTCAATTTGAACTACTAAGCTGCTCGCCTGAGCTATTTTTTACCTTTACCAAAGAACCTAATAGCGGCAAACATCATATCATCACCAAACCCATCAAAGGCACCATGCCGCGCAGCACCAACCGCGAACAAGATAACGCCTATAAGCAGCAGTTGATCGACAGTGAAAAGGATCGCGCCGAAAACGTCATGATTGTCGACTTATTGCGTAACGACTTGGGCAAATATGCCAAAATTGGTAGCGTTAAAGTACCCAAACTGTTTGCTATCGAGAGCTTTAGCAATGTCCATCATATGGTCAGCACCATCCGCGCCGAGCTAAAAGACGATGCCCATCCATTAGCCGTATTGTTTGGTAGTCTGCCAGCAGGCTCGATCACTGGCACGCCAAAAAAGCGCGCTGTCGAAATCATTTCTGAGTTAGAGCAAGCACCGCGTGGCGCCTATTGTGGCACCATGGGCTATATGAATTTTGATGGAAGTGGGCAGTGGAATGTACTCATTCGTACGTTGCAGGCTAATAGCTTAGCAAATGCCGAGACAGAGGTCAGCTTATGGGCAGGTGGCGGTATTACTGTCGCCTCTAACTCTAAAGAGGAATATCAAGAGTGTCTCGATAAAGTGGGCAATCTATTAAACGTATTAAACCAACCAGACATCATATAAAGGTTTTCCCAATACTTTATGTAAAACTCATATAGCGGAACACTTTATTATCGATTGGTCATTTAACATTGCCCTGATAAAAACTTAGCCCATATTTGAGATAGACTCATTATCTGTACTGGTCGTTTGCATAGCCGTCAGAGCATCAATCAAGCGCTCATGCTGCGCTTGTGTACCGACCGTGATACGAAGATACTCTTGGATGCGCGGCTTATCAAAATGTCGCACGATAATGCCTTGCTCGCGTAATTTAGCAGCCACTGCGCTTGCGTCCCCATCTTTAGGACGGACAAATACAAAGTTGGCATGCGACGGCAGTACTTGATAGCCAAGCGCTGTTAGCTGAGTCGTCAACGACTTGCGCAGATCAATGACTTGTTGGCGGGTTTGTTCAAAATAATTATTATCCAAAACGCTAGCAGTTGCGCCAGCTTGCGCCAACTTATCTAATGGATAGCTATTAAAGCTGTTTTTCATACGCGTCAACGCTTCGATTAATGACGCATCACCAAAAGCCATTCCGACGCGCAAACCTGCTAATGATCGAGATTTTGAAAAGGTTTGAGTCACCAATATATTGTCAAACTCATTGATTAAGCTCACCGCTGAAACCTGAGTACTAGAGTTGGTATCATCTATACAAGCAAAGTCAATATAAGCTTCATCAATGACTATCACCGAATTGGAGTGCTCGCTTGCAAGTTTACGAATATCGGCAAGCGATAACAGCAGTCCTGTCGGTGCATTGGGGTTGGCAATAATGATACCGCTACAAGGTTGGCGGTAAGCATCGGGATCGATACTAAAATCATCCTCCAATGCAATCTGTACCAGCTCTATACCGAAAGTCTGCGCATAGACAGGATAGAAGCTATAGCTGATGTCTGGTGCTAAGACAGGTCGCTCTTTGAGAAAAAAGCTGGCAAATACTAAAGCGAGAACTTCGTCTGAGCCATTACCGACAAATACCTCGTTTATATCAAGATTATATAACTCGGCTAATGCCGTACGCAGATCATCAGATTCAGGAGCTGGATACAGACGTAAATCGTAAGCCTGCTGCTCTAAGACGTTAGCAATGGCCTCCCCTACCTTCGGTGATGGCGGAAATGGATTTTCGTTGGTGTTCAGTTTACACAAATTAGCATGCTGGGGCTGCTCACCAGGGACGTAAGGTGACAAGTTACGTGCTTTGGACGACCAAAGTCTGGTATCAACTTTTTGTTCACTCATAAGTTATCCTACTCATAGCTAAAAGGGTTGCAAGACCTAAAATGACAGTAATAATAATGTTTTGACGATATCTTATTAAATTCTATACAGCCTCAGTTATAACCACTATATATTTCTGATAAAGGGTTCTTTATATCCGCTATTCTGTCTATATAACGTCTATGTATAGGTATTTTACTGGTAACGATATCGAGCTGAGCGTGCATGAGCTTCCAAATCTTCGTGCTGCGCTAAAATGTCAGCGGTCTCAGCCAGTGGCTTACTACCGTCCTTACTACAGTAAATGATAGATGATTTCTTTTGAAAGTCATAGACACCGAGCGGCGAAGAAAAACGCGCAGTCCCTGAGGTTGGTAGCACATGATTGGGTCCCGCGCAGTAGTCACCGATTGCCTCAGGCGTATGACGTCCCATAAAGATAGCACCCGCATGACGAATATCCTCAAGTAGTGCATCAGGGTCATCAACAGACAGCTCTAAATGCTCAGGTGCAATGCGATTGATCAAAGCCATACCCTCGCTTCTGTCTTTGACTAGGATAAGGGCACCACGATTTTGTAATGAGTCGCGAGCGATATCTGCTTTTGGCAATTTTGCTAAAGCGTTTTCAATCTCTGTAGCGACTTGTGCCAACTGCTCGCTACTTGTCGTCACAAAAATCGCTTGAGCAATACAGTCATGCTCCGCTTGGGACAACAAATCCATGGCTAACCAATCGGCACGGTCTTGGGCTTGCCCTTCTGCATACACCAGCACTTCAGATGGACCAGCTATCATATCGATACCTACCTGCCCAAATACGGCTCGTTTGGCGGCTGCCACATATTTATTGCCAGGGCCAGTGATTTTGTCTACCGCTGGAATAGTTTTGGTACCATATGCTAACGCTGCCACGGCCTGAGCGCCACCAATCGTAAACACGCGATCGACTTGAGCCAAATGCGCGGCTGCCAATACTAAGGGGTTTAGTACGCCATTGGGGGCTGGTACAACCATGATAACTTCTGTGACGCCAGCGACTTTTGCAGGAATAGCATTCATCAGTACAGAAGATGGATAAGATGCGAGCCCGCCTGGTACATAAATACCCACACGATCAAGTGGCGTCACTTTCTGTCCTAGGCGATTTCCCAACTCATCCTCATATTGCCATGTCTCTTGAACTTGGCGTTTATGAAATGTCTGCACACGCGTCGCCGCTGTAGTCAATGCCGTCTTTACTTTTCCATCTAAATTGTCAAAAGCTTCAGCGAGTGATTGTTTAGACAGTTCTAACTCTTGTATCGTCGTTGCTGGATGCTGATCAAACTTTTGGGTCAATGCTAGCACTACGTTATCACCATCATGACGTACTTGAGTAATAATATCATCGACAGTCTTTAACAGATCAACATCGTTGACTGTCTCAAATGCCAGCAGATCCTTCAATTGCTGTTCAAAATCGGTATCTTGAGTACTTAACTGACGCATGATTTAATCCTATGTTTAAGCCAAAAAGACGGCTGGAAAAACAAAAACTATGAAAACAATCAAATCATAATAATAGCTTTTACTAAATGAACTATCATTATCTTCAATAAATGATATTGGATTTTTTCTTAGTAATTACATATCAAAAAACCAGTTTAGCACGCTATATCTAACATAGAACGCCAAACTGGTTTTAAAACTCACATAACACCCTTTTACATTATTAATAATAAATATAATCTACCTTCAATATTTATCAACCATTTGATAATCAAGAAGCAGCAGCAATACTGTTTTTAAAGCTCTCAAGGATAGGCTCAAGTAACACAAACTTACGCTTATAACTGACTTGGTTAACGATCAAACGAGACGATACATCACAGATATGCTCACGCGGCTCTAGACCGTTAGCTCGTAGAGTATTGCCAGTGTCGACCACATCAACGATTAAGTCCCCTAAACCGACTAATGGCGCAAGCTCCATAGAGCCATAAAGCTTGATCACGTCTACTTGTTGACCTTGACTGGCAAAGTAGGCGCGGGCAACATTGACGTATTTGGTCGCAATACGCAAACGACGATTGGGCAATGCTGCATCCTTCACGCCTGCTGTCATAAGCTTACACTGAGCAATTTTTAAGTCTAACAACTCATAGACATGGTTGGCACCATGTTCAAGAAGTACGTCTTTTCCTGCTACTCCAAAATCAGCAGCGCCATGTTCTACATAGGTGGGCACATCGCTCGCGCGTAGGATAAGTACGCGCACGTTTGGATTTGAGGTAGGGAAGATAAGTTTACGTGATGCATCAGGGTCTTCTAGTAAATCAACACCAGCCGCCTGTAGTAGCGGCATTGTCTCTTCTAAAATACGACCTTTTGATAATGCTAAAGTGAGGCCATTAAATTCGTTATCTACTTCATTTAATAAGTCGTTAGTCTGTAAGCGTTCAGTTTGCTCAGTCATAATGACAAGGTGTCCGTGTAAAATTGATGTCCCTAGAGACTAGGAAGTGTGTATATTATAACGCTGATAGTGGTAAGTGCCCTACGCAAGATATAATAAATCTAGTCGTTGGTATTGATACGCTCAATATTAACCCCTAAGGCGCGAAGTTTGTTTTCGACGTCTTCGTAACCGCGATCAATATGATAAATACGGTCAATCAAGCTCTCACCTTCAGCAGCAGATGCTGCCATTACCAATGACATTGATGCGCGTAAATCAGTCGCCATTACTGGTGCTGCAGTAAAGTGCTCGACACCTTTAACCACCGCTGTATGACCATCTACCTGAATAGATGCACCTAAACGATTGAGCTCAGGAACATGCATATAGCGATTTTCAAAGATGTTTTCAATAATGGTACTTGTCCCATCTGCCAGACAACAAATCGCCATTAATTGAGCTTGCATGTCTGTGGGAAACCCTGGATGTGGCTGGGTACGAATATCAACTGGTTTTGGACGACCAGTCATCTGTGCTCGTATCCAGTCCTCACCCGTTGTAATCGTCGCACCCATTGCTTCAAACTTTTCAAGCACAGGATATAATAGTGCTGCGTTGGTTTTTTTGGTCAATACATCTCCGCGAGTCATCAAAGCACCTGCTAGATATGAGCCTGTTTCAATACGATCAGGAACGACTGAGTACTCACAACCGTGTAGACGTTCTACGCCTTCAATAGTCATGGTTGCTGTTCCAATACCGCTGATCTTAGCGCCCATTGCAACCAGCATATTGGCCAAATCGACCACTTCTGGCTCAAGCGCGCAGTTACCTAACACAGTCGTACCTTTGGCTAGTGCCGCTGCCATAATGACGTTTTCGGTGCCACCAACGGTGATCATATCAAAAGAGAAGTTACAACCAATTAGCCTGCCACCTTTAGGGGCTTGGGCTTTAACATAACCGTTTTCTACAGTGATATGAGCGCCCATTGCCTCAAAGGCCTTTAGATGTTGATCAACTGGACGTGAGCCTATCGCACAGCCGCCTGGTAGTGAGACTTCTGCCTCACCAAAACGCGCCAGTAGCGGCCCCAATACTAAAATCGATGCACGCATAGTCTTGACTAGATCATAAGGTGCATAAAAATTATCGATACTTTTGGTATCACAAGTGACGGCATCACCCTGCTTTTGAATATCGATACCCATACCAGCAATCAGTCTAATCAATGTACGTACATCTTGTAACGATGGCACGTTGTGTAAGGTGGTGGGCGTCTCAGCTAATATCATAGCTGCAAGCAAAGGCAAAGCGGCATTTTTGGCGCCAGAGATAGTAACTTCCCCTGCGATACGACTACTACCGGTGATTAAAAACTGATCCATAAAAGTGACAACCTAGCTATATATGTGAAGAAAAAAGCCATGAATAAAAATCAAAAGCTTG
>NZ_LNUO01000187.1:0-7355 GCF_001462175.1 Psychrobacter sp. ENNN9_III | reverse complement strand
CAGCAGGTTTTTAGACCCCAATTCCACAATGCAAATATTGTCAATCCCCAAGGTAAACAGTAAGTAAACACACCCATCCATTGATGAGATAAGTTTCCTGTTGCGCTACTAGCACCAATATAATAAGGGAAATCTGGCATCATAGTACCGATGAGCAATGCTTCAAAATGAAAACAGCGTATGCTACGGTTTTTCTTTTTATTACGATAAAATGGCAATGCTGCAGCCATATGCGCTAACGTAAAGGCCATATTTATATCCTGTTACTAGCTCTAGCACGCAAAGCAGATATCAGCACTTACTTAATCAAGGCTCTGGCTGGGTTCCCAACCATAACAGCGCCTGCTGGAACATCTTTGGTAACCACAGCACCCATACCAATAATTGCGCCTTTACCAATAACTAAAGGCTTATCTGCTGTTCCTTGCTTGATAACCGCCCCAACACCAACGTATACATGATCATGGACATGCACATTACCACTACAGCTCACTCTAGGCGCAAAAGTCACATAATCCCCAATCACAGAGTCATGAGATACATGACAATACAAATTGGCATGAAAAAACTTCCCAATCTTCATGGTATTGGTTAAACATGCATGGGGTGAGAGAATGCTACCTTTACCTATCTCTATTGTGTCAGGATCTAAGATAATAGTAGTAGGCGCATGAACAGAGAGCGCAGGTATATTGTCTTGTTCAAGCTTGTCTGCCAGCAACTCACGAACCCTGCTATCACCAATGGCGATCGTTACTGCTTTATTCTTAGAGGGATCGCGTAAAAATTCATCATATTTTAGTACTTTATGATTCATAAGCGTATCAAGCTTACCCGAATCATCAATAAATACGATACGGGACTTATCAAGCAAAGGGTATTGCAACTTTAATAAAGAAACAACTTGCTTCCCATGACCACTTGCACCATATATTCCAATTAACTGCTGCATTTTTTTTTCCTTATTGCGAGTTATCAGTAAACCTGCTCATTGTCACGTTATCACTTGCATTTATGTCTTCTTTGTCCTAAGCATCAAAAGATCATATAAGACGCGAAGATAAAATTGGTGGTTTAATCGTTGATACTTCTAATAACGTCGAAACTTTCTGCCGTATTTGCACCAACATAAGCGCCTCTAAGAGCGGCTAGATGTTCTATTGCTTTAATAGATCGCGTATTCGGGAACGCTTTGAGTTGACTAGAAAAGCATTCCATAGCAGTGATCTTAGTGGCAAAATCATTTTCACTTAACACATTAAAGTAACGCGGAATAAAAACAGCCTCTACTGTTGGGTGGCCCCACTCTGTTTCAGATAGTGTCTCGTAGGCATAAATGTGCCTAACACTCTGACCTGGTAATGGTCTAGCAGCCACAAGACAAGCGTTGTATATAGCACCATGATCGAGATGTAAATCACCTTTATGAGGTATATATAGAGTGTCTATATTCTTTTCTTTTATCAAAGCGTTCAAAGTACCAGCGATTTTTGTATTCTTTTCTTTTATCAAAGCGTTCAAAGTACCAGCGATTTTTGTATTGTGGATACTGCTCCAATTGCGGCGCAGGAAAGTCATAAAATACAGTTTCTTTTATTCCCAATACCTCATGAGATTTCAACGCTTCGGATCGCACAAACTCCATTCTTTCAGAGTTAAAAAGCTTCGGATCGCACAAACTCCATTCTTTCAGAGTTAAAAAGCTCTGGCGCACCAACTGCTGCATTTGTCATGATCGCGACGTATACATTATCTCCATGGCGTACATGTTTCGCTATTGTGCCACCGCACCCTAAAACCTCGTCATCAGCGTGAGGCGCTACTACTAAAACATTTTTCATGACATTTTCCCAATAATCTCTTTTAACTCTGCAATTTGTTTTTTTAAGCTCGTATATCTCAAGCTCAACTTTGTAGCCCAACAATTTGTTTTTTTTAAGCTTCGTAATATCTCAAGCTCAACTTTGTAGCCCAACAAGCTTCCTACTCTCAGTCTGCTTGAATCATCAAAAGCAATTGTAATCCAAATAAGCCCTTTACCCGTCTGAACCAAGAACTCATCTTTTTGACTCTTCAAGATACGACCTTGAACACCTTTTATTTTTAGATTTTGTTCCACTCTACTAGATGTTACTTCTAGTTTATTATTACCTGAAAAAGTAAAAGCACCAGGATGTGGCTCAGAGGCAGCTTTGATAAGACGGTCTATATCGTATGCTGAGCAGGACCAATCAATTAATCCATCTTCAGGCTTTCTAATACCAAATTCTGTCGCTAATGAATCGTCTTGTTCAATAGCTATTAATTCACCATTAGCTAACTGAGGTAATAAAGAATCTAACGCTAGACTCATGGCTTGATGGATTTTTTCTTTTACACTCTTGGCCGTATCTTCACCAGAAACGTCAAATCCTTCTTGCGCTACAATAGCGCCAGCATCGGCAGCTTCTTCAAGCATAAAAAAAGGTAGCTGCTCCTTCTTGCGCTTCATGGACAAGCCAAGCCAAAGGCGCCCGACCTCTTCCTTCAGGTAATTTAGTCGGATGAAAACCTATAGCGCCTAATTTAGGAGCCTGAATGATATCTTTAGACACCAATTGAGAAATACCAACGACAAACAAGTAGTCAAGTTCTAAAGACTGTATCTCTTCAATATGGTCATTAATTTTCGTAAATGGCGTAAAACTGATTGAATTTTCTAAGCAAAATGGTTCCAAATCACAGTGCCCACTGATTGAATTTTCTAAGCAAAATGGTTCCAAATCACAGTGCCCACTGACGAATTTGGTTATATTCGGTTTATAACCAAATACTCCGACTACGTCTAATCCATGCTCATGTAGTTTCTGTAGGGTAAGAGCGCTTGACTCCACGCCACCAATCAGTCCAACTCTCATTATTTTTTACCCCATTTCTCACCAAGCAAAACTATCAATGCTGTTTTAGAAAGAATTTTTAAGTCCAATAGAAGTGATTGTCCTTCGACATACTCTTTATCAAACTCCCAGCGCTCTTCCCAAGTTAAATGAATGTTCCCATTTACTTGTGCCAATCCCGTTAGACCCGGACGAACCAATAAACGTTTCTTTGCACTTTCATTAAACTCTTTCACTAGATTTGGCAAGCAAGGTCTTGGCCCAACCAAAGACATATCGCCTTTAACTACATTAAAAAGCTGTGGCAATTCATCAATCTTTAGTCTACGTATTACCTTACCAACTTTAGTAACCTCGGGATCATCGTTGAAAGTCTGTTTAATCTCTCTCACTTTGTCCGTCATGGTTCTAAACTTATAGACTGAAAATACTCTACCTTTTTTACCCACTCGTTGCTGTTTAAAAAACAGTGGGCCTTTACTGGTTAATTTTATTAATACCGCAGTTACGATGAGCAGCGGAGATAATATAACCAATATAAAAATACTTATAAGAAAGTCAAAACAGCGTTTCATAGAAAACCTTATAGCTTAAATATGCGTTTATAGTGTGTTATAAAAATTACTATATTTTTTAATCTTCGTCTCGCAACAATATAATCAGTTTCATGACATTTCTACGTGCGACAATAAACTTATGAGAGGAGTGACTATAGACCCATCTCTTCCAACATTTTGGCATTAACCTTGTGCACATCATATTTTTCTTCAGCTATAGTCCGTGAGCGCTCCCCCATCTCTACAGCTAATTCAGGCTCTTCAATAAAACGAAGCATCGCTTGAGCTAAAGCATCAACATCTTTTACCGGTACTAAAAAACCATTATCACCATCTACAACAGTTTCACGGCAGCCTGGCGCATCTGTAGTAATCACTGCTCGGCCCATAGACATTGCTTCTAATACTGTGCGAGGAGTGCCTTCACGATAAGACGGTAATACATAAACAGAACTTGCTTCAATAGCTGGTCGTACATCGTCCAGCTTACCTAAGAAGTTAATCGTTCCTTCTGCAATCCATTCGTCCAGCTCAGTTTGTTTAATAGCGTGGGGATTGGTATCAAGCCAACCTACCAAATCAAAGTTTATCTCAGGATGAGTCTTTCTAACTTGTTGGGCTGCCTGTGCATATTCACGGACCCCTTTATCCCATAATAATCGAGCAATCATCAAAAACCTTGGCGCAGATTGTTCAGTTAAAGGCACAACGTTAAACTGCGACACATCTACACCTGAACCGTTTACGATACAAGTATCAGCGTTCTTAGATACGATCTTTAACTCACGGAACAACATTTCATCATCTGGGTTTTGAAAGAACACTTTGTCGGCTTTAGATAAAGCACGACGATATAGTTCATGAATTAATTTTTGTAGTTTGGTGCGTTTTTTTGCTACCTCAACTTGCTGAAAAGCGTAGCCTAACCCCGTAATCAGGGCAAAACGGTGAGGTACTTTAGCAAGCCAAGCAGCTAACATGCCGTAAATGACTGGTTTGATGGTATAACTGAGCACATAATCAGGCTTAATCTCTTGCATTAAACGATATAAAGTGCCCAGAGTTTTAGCATCATTGATAGGGTCAGTACCTGTACGTTGCATAGGAACATCATGAACCACGTAATCAAGGGCCTCAAGACGCTCAACAACCTTCATATGATCCTGAAGTCCTGGAGCAGCAACATGGACTTCAAATCCTGCATCTTGTAAAGCAGCCAATAGAGCACCGCGAAAATTAAGTAAGGAAGGTGCATAGCTTGCTATAATTAAAAATTTCATAAATTACTCTAATAAAATGAATTAATGTTCGACAGAAAGTTTTTGAACGTTTGCATTCCTTACTCTATAACCAAGATAAACTAAGAGAACGGTATAAATGAACAAATAATTGAGTAAAAGAAAGGTTGAACTATTAGTAGATAAAGAAAATATCGCTACAAGTGACATTGTTGTAGCGGCCTTAAATCGAGCCGTATGCTTAGAAGTCATCCAGATTAGAGATAAACAAAATGCTGTAAAAATAGAAGTACCGATAATCCCAAACTTTATTAGCGTCTCTACTAAACCATTATGTGTCCCAAGTTCATGTCCATCAATTTCAAATTTAACACCATCAAAGCCTAAACCTATAATAGGTTGACTCTTAAATCTTTCCAGTGCTAGCTGCATGAGTACATCACGCCCATTGTAACCTGTATCTAATAACCTTGAATCAGATGAACTCGCTACATTAGAAAAGTTACCAGATACCCAATCTGCGATCTCAACAGAATAAATAGATAAACCCAGTGCAGTTGCTATTACTACAAATAAGGAGAAAAAATTACTTCTAGGAAATTTTGTAACAAAAGCATAAGATAACAAGCTTAATACAAATGCCAAAGTTGCACTTCTAGAAGCGGTAACACCTAGGATCAATAAGACTGTCCCGATACCTAGAAACTTATATCTTTTTTTATCTAAACCCAGAAGTACAAAGGGTAGTAACATTACAGATAAGTGACTGGTAATATTTGGATTCATGAACAAACCCGGCTTTCGGAAATCAGACCAATTTGTAAAACTTATAAGAAAAAGCGGTAGTAAAATAAGTAGCGTCTTAGACAACTTTTTATACTGCTCTTTATTATAAAAATTCGTCCCTTCAGTCAACGCTATTTGAGATGCAAAGAATAAAAATAAAACCATAGCTATAGATTGAAAAATAATCAACACACTACCTTGGAAAATAATGCTCTGTATTACAATAAATAGCACAAGAAAGAAAATAGCAATTAAACTTTTATTTGCTACTATCTTCTTATGTTTATATATTATAAAAAAATAAAAAAGACAAAACTGCAAAACCACCAGTGGCGCTCGTAAAGGTGCCAAACTTGAAAAACTTACAATAAATATCACAAGTATTGAACTCAATACAAACGAGTTTACACTAATGAACTTAGGGGCTTTTATATTCATATAATTTACTACAATAAAGTCAATTAGTTTTTGTCTTTTGAATATAACTCATGAAAATTATTTACAACATTCTTTATAGAGTATTTATCTATAACATTTCTTTTATTTTTATCTGCTTTTTCTATCAAGGCACTTTTTGAATAACTAAGGTAATTCTTTATAGCATGACTAATGCCAACTACATTGTTACTCAGTGCGATAGATTCTTTGTCCAATAAAACACCTACGTCACCAACATCAGCTGCTACACATGTCGTATCTGCTAATATCGCTTCGCCCACTACATTTGGAAACCCTTCAGTTTTTGAATGCAAGCAAAAGATATCCATCGCTTTTAGACACTTAGGCACATCGTCTCTTTGTCCTAATAGTTTAAAATTATCTGCTAAATCATGTTGTGTTATCCAAGACATCAACTCTGTATTTTCTGCGTTGTTGTCCCTTCCTACTAACATAAATTTTAAATCTGGAAAATCTTTTACCAAATTAGCAGCAACGTCTATAAATAATTTTTGGTTTTTAACTAGATTAAACCTTCCTACCGATCCAATAACAGTGTCATCCGCGGATAAACCAATCTCTTTACGAATATTGAGTCCATCTTCCTTTGTAGAAGAGAGGGCTTCTATATCGAAACCATTAGGAATAACCATCATCTTAGATTTGTCATAACCAATACCGATATGGTAATTTTTTGATACATGTGCTGCGCAAACTATGGAATTAGGAACGTAATAAGATAGCTTGGCGCATACTTTACTAAGATAGACCGTTTGCTTTGAAGCACCTTGAGATACATCTGTAGTACGGATACCCCAAATAATATTATCAATACCTACACTTTTTGCAGCTAGACCACCTAAAAAATCAGCATGGTACATCCAAGTTTGTACGACATCAGGTTTGAGTTCTTTAAGTAACTTCTTCAATTTAAAAAAGGTTTTGGGTACTGAAGGAGTAGACGTCATACCCAAACTATATACCTTTATCCCCTGATTTTCTAAATCTGGACCAATAACACCGCTATCCGTTAAAGAAATAACAACATGTTGAAATTTTCCCGTTTTTTGGCTGTGAAGTACCAGACGCTTAAGCATCAGCTCAGCACCTCCTACATTCAATCCAATAATAACGTGTACTATTTTCTTAGGCATTTTTACGTTCCACATAATTTAACAAGTTGTAAGGAAATTTTTCTTTGCTTAGTAATTTTTCTTTTCCAACATAGCCCTTTAAGAACAAGATAAATCTCATATCCATTTCAATATTCTAAAAAATGGTTAATACTGTAAAAACTTTAATTATTCTTATATAAAAATAGTGTTTGAGATATATTATCTTTATCTTCTTCCTACGTTCTTATAAAACTTTCAAACTTTCATTTTTAAATTTCATATTTAAAATATTTTGTAAGGATATCGATTCATTACTTTTTATAAAAAAATTTAGTGCATATGCGA
>NZ_LNUO01000186.1:0-8745 GCF_001462175.1 Psychrobacter sp. ENNN9_III | reverse complement strand
CTTTAGCTAAAGAAAACGCATGATTGGCCGCTGGTACACCAGCATAGATAGACACATGCATCAGTACTTGACGCAACTGAGCTTCGGTAATACCCAAACGCTGCGCTGTGCGTAAATGCAATCCCAATTCACCATCGCGCCCTAGTGCTGCTAATATAGCGGTCGTAATCATACTACGCTGCTGAAAAGTCAAACTGGGATCTCCCCATAGCTCGCCCCATGCATTACGAGTAATAAACTGTTGAAACGGACTGTCTAGCGTCGTGGCATTCTTAGACGCTCTTTCGACATGAGCGTCCCCAAGAATGCGTTTACGTTGTACAAGCCCTTGCTCATAGCTGACACCTGTTTGACCGACGGTCGCACGAGCAGCATTGGTTTGAATATAGTCGACTAGCTGACTTGGTGCCTCAACTGACGGCACATGCCCCACCCCTGCAAATACGGTTAAGTGGGCATCAGGAAAAGCCGTCTGTAATGCTTCTAAAGTAGCAGGAGGGGTCGACACATCCTCCGAACCAGCAAGTAAGGCAACACTTTTAGCATAGCTTGCTAGTTTGTCGCGGTTATCGACTTGTGCCAATGCTTCACAAAGCTTGGCATAGCTCTCATCATCGCTGCGTAACAATTGTACTTGCCAGCCTTGTAGCGTTTCGGGGTATTGTTTAGCATAGCTTGGAGCGAACCAACGTGTCACGATGCCTTCAGCCATCTCAGCCAAGCCTAAATGACGGACATTTTTGGCACGTTCGGCCCAAGCTTCTTTAGTACCGATGACAGCACCAGTGTTGGTTAACCATACTTGCTCTAAGCGCTCAGGTGCTATCTGACATAAGCTTTGACCGATGACACCGCCAATCGATGTACCGATAAAACTAAAGCTCTCAATCTCTAGCGTATCGGCTAAGGCAAGTACATCGTAAGCCAGCACTTCTGCAGAGACATCATCTGCTGCGACCCCACTACGACCGTGTCCCGGTAAGTCCCAGCGGATACAACGATAGTGTCCGTGTAATTGGTCACAGAGTTTATCCCAGACGTCACGACTCATCCCAAGTGGATGCGCCATAAATAATGCTGGTAGATAAGCCTCACCACTATCTTGATAAGCGATAAGGTGTACGTCGGTTGCAAAAAATGCCATGCTTGTTCTCCTGCGCGTGTAACTTTCAAAGAGCGATTACTTATCCCAATTTGGATCCAATCTATTCATCAAGCGATAGTAAGCGGGCCATTCAGGCAATCTCACTGCAGCACCAGCTTGAGCGTCACCACCTTCAAATTGCTCTCTTGTTTTTCTCATAGCATCATCACTTACTTGAATCATCTCTCCTCCCGATGCCATGGCTTTTAACTGCACTTGACATCCTTGAATGATTTGATACATTCTCATAAATGCCCAAGATACGTCAGGTCCAGTCGTGATAACCCCATGATTATTCAGCATCAAAGTGTGATTGGTCGGTCCAAGTGAAGCTATCAGTCGTTGCTGTTCGCTCTCATCTAACACAATACCTTCAAAATTGTGATAACCAATTCGATCGTAGAACATAAACGCTTCTTGGTATAAAGGCATAAAACCGCACTTTAATGCGCTTACCGCTTGGATATCAGTATTGTGAGTATGCATAACACAGTGTACATCCGGCCTACCCTTATGAAGCGCAGTATGAATCACATTGCCTGCCTGATTGATAGGATAAGGTGAGTCGTCGACCTTATTTCCATCAAAGTCAATTTTGACTAAGTTTGACGGTTTTATTTCACTATATAGCAGCCCAAAAGCATTAATAAGTAAATGATCAGTACCGGGTATCCTATAAGAAATATGATTGTAGACTTGAGTCGTCCAACCATAGTAATCAACCATTCTATAGCACAGCGCCAATTCGACTCGAGCTTGCCACTCAACGTCACTATAGCCTGGCGGGGTTACTGTAGATGCAAAAATATCTTCCATAATACAATCCTATTACTATAATTCTATTATACTGGTCTCTCGCCCATGACAATCGCACGATACATCTCACGTCTATAACCATCATAGTCATTAAAAGCTTGATGCAAGCAAATCCTGTTATCCCACATAATAACGGTATTATTTTCCCATCTTAATCGGCAAGTAAAAGACTCTTGTGTCGCAAAGCTCGATAAAAAATCAAGCAAAGGTCGCGCCTCATCTTCTGTCATGCCTTCTATCCCGCAAGCATAAATCTTGTCGACATACAGTGACTTTTCACCTGACACGGGATGGGTTCTGACCATTGGATGATAAAAACCTTCTAGCATTTGCTGGGTATTCAAATCAAGCTCGATATTGCCAATGGCGCCTACTTTACCTGACTCTTGAGATTGCTTTTCTGATTGCATATTGGCAAGGACTTTTTTACCACTCATCCATACTTTTAGTGGCGCTATCATCTCTTGCATTGCTGGGCTTAAAGAGTTATAAGCTAACACAGCATTGGCGAACATCGTATCTCCACCGTATGGTGGTATATCTACCCCATAATTAATGGCAATAGAAGGTGGGCACTCTAAAAAAGCTGAATCGACATGCCAGCCACTGCCAAACACGCTTTTGGTAGTTACGCTTGCTTCTTTAATAAGCGGTTGAATATTTGGATGACCAGGAACACCAGTAGTATAGGCATCTGTCCCGAACTCACCAAGTTGAAGAATCAGATTTTCATGATCGGTAAAGCTTATTTCCTGATCTCTGAAAAAGATCATTTTGTGTCTATAAAGGGCATCTTCGATCTCAGCCATGACATCGTCACTGACATCGCTTAAATTTACGCCTCTAATCTCTGCGCCCATAGCAGAAGCTAAAGGATGGGCAGTAATATGCTGATAATCTTTTGCACTATTATCAAAAAGTCCTGTGGGGTGAACACTATTAACCATTTTTAATCCCTTAAAAATTATTAAGATTGAGTTTTACTACATCAACTAAAAAATAAAGACATGCTTTAACTATAATATTGACGTTCAATAACGAAGACTATGACCGTCAAACCTTACAAGCAGCGCTAACTGCTTTGACTTTTTCGTAAACACCATCCGCATCTAAACCTAAAGCGCTAACATCTCTGAGATATTTTTGTGTGCCCTCTATTAAAGGACCTCTCCAATCAGGATCATTAAGTGGGTCAGGTATATCGACCATAATATCTCCTTTTGCACGCGCCTCTTCCATAAACTTGGCATCTTCTCTATCCGTCATCTTTCCTGCGATGTCAGCCATTACCCGTCCTGAATTGTCATCGATAATCTTTTGCAGATCGGCAGATAAAGCTTCATACTTATCCTTATTCATCGTCACTAATAGTGCTGAATTGTAAAAAGGAATATTGGTATGAGCATTGGCTAATTCTGTGATTCTAAAGTCGCCGGTGGGCTGCCAAGGAAAGCTTAGCCCATCAATAACGCCTCGCTGTAACGAGGTATAAATATCAGGAGCAGGCAAACCAACAGGAGAGCCACCAGTAGCTTCAATAATGTCCCCTGCAATAGCTGAAGGACGACGTATACGCATCCCCTTCATATCTTCTGGCACGCGAATAGCCTTATCAACGGTATGTAGAGCCGCTGGGCCTGCGCCCATTAAAAACAACAAATGCGTGTCTTCGTATTCGCTAGCGATAGTGCCATCATCATACAGAGTTTGTAGCATACAGCTCATCTGTACCGCTGAATTAGACAGGCCCGGTAATTCTGCTATTTGAGTCAATGGAAAACGCCCAGCAGTATATCCGTGAGCTTGTGCGCCGATATCAATAGTGCCCTTTGCAGCAGAGTCATAGGTCACATCAGGCTTACTTAAGGTCGCAGAAGGATAGATTTCAACTTTTAACTGCCCATTTGATTCAGTCTCGAGCTTTTTAGCCCATGGCTCAAATACCTCAGTCTGCATGGCAGAAGTTGCTGGCCAAAAATGTGAAAACCTTAAAACTGTCGTATCCGCTGCTGAAGATTCCACACTGGCCGCTTGTTCATTGTCACCAGATTGGGAACAAGCTGATATGCCCAGTGTTAACGTCATAAGTAACGACATTGCGCTCATTTTAGTTTTGATAGACATCCTTATCTCATCCTTGTAGATAGGCTAAAACCTTTCATAATTATCGTATATAACTTGCTCTAATGCTTCCTTCTAACAATTGGCTCTGCCAACTGACTCTTACAAGCTAGGTCTTACAAGCAACGCTCGCTTCTTGAGCCTCTTTGTAAACGCCTTGTGCGTCTAATCCAAGCGCTTCCACATTATTGAGGTATTTTTCAATTTCTGTCTTAAGTATACCGCTCCAAGCAGGATCGTTTAATGGATCCGGAATCTCTATCATCGTATCGCCGCGAGCTTTGGACTCAACTTTAACCCTAATATCTTCACTATCGAATAAGCCGCCAGCAACCTTTGCCATCTCCATACCTGAGTTGTCATCGATGACTTTTTTGAGATCATCAGGCAAGCTCTCATACTTATCTTTATTCATGGTCACTAATAATGCTGAGCTGTATAAGGGTATGGTCGTATGCGTGTTGGTCAATTCCGCTAACTTAAAGGCGCCTGCCGCATCCCAAGGCGTGCTCACCCCATCTATTACCCCGCGTTGCAAGGAAGTATATTGATCAGATGCTGGCATACCAACAGGTGTGCCGCCTGCCGCTTCGATAATATTAGCCGCTATCTCTAACGGGCGGCGAATACGCATGCCTTTGAGATCTTCTGGTTTACGAATAGGTTTATCAATCGTATGAAAAACGCCAGGTCCTGAAGCCATCATAAATAGCGGATGGGTATCCTCATACTCATCTGCTATCACATCATCGTTGTACAAGGTTTGTAGCATACAGCTTAATTGAGCACCTGAGCTTGACAGACCGGGTAGCTGAGTAATCTCAGTCAATGGAAAACGGCCGCTAATATAGCCCTGAACTTGCGCCCCTATATCAACAGTACCTTTAGCAGTCGAGTCATAAGTAATATCAGGTTTACTTAGAGTGGCTGAGGGGTAAATCTCAACTTTTAGCCTACCCTCTGAGTCTGTTTCAATCTTTTTGGCCCAAGGCTCAAACACATCGGTATGCAAAGCTGCTGTAGATGGCCAAAAGTGTGAAAAACGCAGCGTCGTAACATCCTGCGTCGCTACATCTGCTGAGCCTGAATCGGTATTGACACCTTGCTCAGATTGATTAGAGCAACCTGACATGCCTAACGCCATTAGCAAAGATAAAGGTATGACGCCCATCTTAATTTTAAAAAACATCTTTATCACATCCTTGTAGATAAATTAAAATCATGCAAACTTCTTGTATAAGATTAGTCTATTATGATTTTATAAACTAGGCTTTACATGCAGCGCTGGCTTCTTTGGCTTTTTGATACACTGCTTGAGCGTCCAAACCAAGGGCCTCAGTGTCTTTTAGATATTTTTGTGTCCCAGCTTCCAATGGTGCGCTCCATGCAGGATCATTTAATGGATCAGGGATATCTATCATGGTATCGCCTTTGGCTTTGGCCTCAGCCATAAATTTGGCATCCTCACCATCAAACACTTCGCCAGCCATAGCAGCCATCTCCATACCGGAGTTGTCATCGATGACCTTTTTGAGATCATCAGGTAAGCTTTCATATTTGTCTTTATTCATCGTCACCATGATAGCGGAGCTATAAAAAGGCATATTGGTATGAGTGTTTACAAGCTCAATGAGTTTAAATGAACCAGTCGCATCCCACGGCAGACTTAGGCCATCTAACACACCGCGTTGCAGCGAAGTATAAAGATCAGGGGCTGGTAGACCGACAGGCGTGCCTCCCGCCGCTTCAATAATGTCACCTGCGATGGCAGAAGGACGGCGGATACGTAAGCCTTTTAAGTCCTCTGGTTTGCGAATCTCTTTATCGATTGTATGAATACCTCCAGGACCAGTACCCATCATAAATAGCAAATGCGTGTCTTCATATTCGCTCGAAATCACCCCATCATCATATAAGGTCTGTAGCATACAGTTCATTTGGGTGGCTGAATTTGAGAGACCAGGAAGCTCTGTTATTTGAGTCAATGGAAAGCGACCATTCGTATAACCTTGGAGTTGAGAGCCAATATCGACAGTACCTTTAGCAGCGGCATCGTAGGCAGCGTCAGCTTTACTGAGTGTTGCAGAAGGAAAGATTTCAACTTTTAGGCGACCATTTGACTCTTCTTCAATCTGTTTTGCCCAAGGTTCAAAAACATCTTTATGCGTCGCTGAAGTCGCTGGCCAAAAGTGAGCAAAGCGTAATGTGGTCGCCTCCTGAGAACTTGACGCAGTATCGCCATTGGTAGCATCGCTAGCAGTATCATTCGATGTTGAACAGCCCGTAAGACTCATCAGAGCGGTCAACGCCATACTAATAGGAAGCGTTTTTTTCATCATAAGTTCCTTTTTTGATGATCAAAGATAAATGTACTAAGATTTTCGTAACTTGTTCTATATAAGAATTCTTGTTCGTATAGTGAATTAACGTAACCCTTTTCTAAGCTTCTGTCAATGTGGTTATTTGTTTATTCTGGATGAATTTGAAACTATTGTTTCGATTGCTCGTAATGTGAGCTGACATTGTCTATCTGCTGCACCGCAGTAAGTCAAAGGAGATAGAAGTGTTGCAAGCTCATTTGTGTCATTATCGCTATCATCTACCAATAACTCTGTTGTGAACTCAAAGAAAGTTTGCACAAAGCCTTTGTGTTCTCTATGTGCTTGTTGGCTAGCTTGTTCTATTAAAGGATAGATTCGCTCTTGACGGTCTAAAAAATGGCGTTTTAAAGGTTCGATGAGATACGCATCACTATTCAAATCAAGATTGGCCGCCATGCGCTCGGGGTGTACTTGTACTCCTTGTAACAACGTTTTTAGATAATCGGCGGCACCAGCGACCAAAGCGACGCCTTCCATTAAAGGCATCCAGCTCGCATGCCACTGGCCCAACGCACGCTCAAAAGGCTGAGCGGTTGTGTTGCTAATCACACTTAGATGCCCGTGCATTCTTAACGTAGCGGTCTTAATTAAAGCACACAACACAGGGTTACGTTTATGCGGCATCGATGATGAGCCGCCCATTCCTTCAATAGCAGGTTCAGCCAACTCACCCAATTCAGACTGACACATTAAGGCTATATCCTCAACGATATTTTCCATAGCGCCAGCACAAGCATCCAACCCAGAAGCAAGCGCATGAATAGGTTGCCTATTTGTATGCCAAGGCAGTAATGGCAACGATAGTCCGAGTAATGTCGCCACTTGCTGAGGCAATTCATGACGTTCATTTTCTTCATTACCAACCCCAACAGGGCCGCCCCATTGTAAATAAAAACCTGCTTGCTCTAATTGCATTAAATTTGGCAAAACAGCGATTAGTGATGCTGCCCACTGAGAGGCCTTTACCCCAAAAGTAATTGGTAGTGCTTGTTGCAACAATGTCCTACCTGCCATCGGTGTGGCACGGTGAGTTTCAATCAATACAGCGCAAGCTTGAAGCACATTAAGCAAATCATCATTGATACGCTGTAGAGCTGGCTTAAGCATCATCATCATCGCTGTATCAATGACATCTTGACTGGTAACGGTCTGATGAAAATACGGTTTTATGTCTTGAGGTAATAAGGCTTTGGCTTGTGCTATGAAAGGAATAGCCGCATTACCGCCAAGGTAAGTTTGCGCCCCAATCTTATCAATATCAAACAAATCTATCGCTAACGCTGCTTTAGTTTGCTGTAGAATGCCTGCTGGAATAAGGCTATGATATTCTCTGACCTCTATAATGGCCAGCTCAAAATCCAACATAGCCTGCACAAACAAACGATCAGAAAAGCGCTTTGCAATATCAGAATGTATAAAAGGCTGATTGATTAATTGAGTAATTTTCATTTAGAATCTCTAATTTTGGTAATCATTGAATAGCATGTATAAAGAACAAGATGAGAAAATACCTGTAGATAGTCCAGATTTTGTTGCATCGCTTGCGGCAGGGATGAGTGTATTACTGACTTTTGATGAAAACCACTCTAGTATGACGTTGAGCGAAGTAGCCGAGCGCGCCAAGATAGATCGAGCAAAGGCTCGACGTTATCTATTAACCTTGCATGCTCTTGGTTACGTTCATAAAAGTAAGCGTCAGTTTAGTTTGACCCCGAAAACGCTAAGCCTTGGCGCCAGTTATTTAAGCGGCGTCCATCATCACGATATTATTCAGTTTTATTTAGAACGCGTCACTGAAAAAACGGGTGAATCTTGTTCGTTTGCCGTACTGGATGATGATGAAGTGGTATATATCGCCCGATCTGCGGCTGAACATCGCTTGATGTCTATTACTCTCGCGATTGGCACGAGACTACCTGCAGCTTATACCTCTATGGGTCGCGCGATACTTGCCAGTCTTCCTGATGAACCGCTTAAAGATTATATTAATAACGTTGAGCTATGCGCTCATACGCCCTACAGTATTACCGATCGTAATCAGCTCAGTCAGGCGCTAAAAGAAGCTAAAGATCAGCAATACGTCGTGGTAAATCAAGAGCTAGATACAGGTCTGCTATCGCTAGCACTTCCAGTCTATAAAGCAAATAACGAACTCATTGGCGCTATTAATATTAGCACCAATGCCCTTCGTATCTCTCATGACGTATTAATCGAACAGTTTTTACCAATACTACGTGATTGTGCTGCAAAAATCCAAACCTACTATATTTAAACGAGTAGTTT
>NZ_LNUO01000185.1:0-10146 GCF_001462175.1 Psychrobacter sp. ENNN9_III | reverse complement strand
CAAAACGGACAATAACCATTAGAAATAACAGATAACAGATAACAGATAAAAGCGAATAGCGTCGCGCCTCAGTATAGCAGCAACTCTATATAATCGTTCTATCTAATAAGTCGTTGGCGTATGCGCACTTACTATATGAGTCACCGTATCACTAGGATTAATAAAGGTATGCGGCTTCATGGTATCAATCACATAACTGTCCCCTTTATTGAGCAAGTATGTGGTCTCCTCGATGCGAATAAGAATCTTGCCTTCGATGACCGTCCCAATCTCTTCTCCTTCATGAGCGATTTTTTCTTCCGTTGAGCTGTTGGGCTGATAAGTCTCAATCAAAAACCCTAAGTTTTTTGTTGTGCTGCAATTGTATACCTGTTTAAGCGACACTCTGCTATTTGGTTCACTAAGCTCAATTAAATCTTTGGGAGTCACTACCACTCTTGCTTTAGGTTCTTTCCACTCGTCACTAAAAAAAGTCGTCAAATCAGAGCCTAGCACCGCTAAAATTGCTTTTAATGTATTGACGGCCGGACTCACTTTATTGCGCTCAATGGCGCTGATTGAGGTATTGGTCAGTCCTGCAAGCCTTGCAAGCTTACGCTGTGAATAACCTTTAGCAAGGCGCAGCTGATTGATTTTTTTACCAATATCTTCTTCTGGTTGTTCATCCGCTTTGATGGCTGTCTGAGCCTTTTCGGAGACGACTTTATCATCTAAATTGGTTTTATCTGAAGTATTATCTAGAGAGTTTTTTGCTGGCATGTTGAATGAATTCCGTGAACAAAAATTTGGACAAGTTATCTTGCGCATAATTTAACTCAGGATGCCATTGTACACCAATCATAAAAGGATGTTGTACTAAGCTTATTGCTTCTACTAAACCATCAGGCGCTAAAGCTTCCACAAGTAACCGTTCTCCGACTTTATCGATAGCTTGCTTGTGTAACGAGTTGACATGCCATTCTTTACCAAACTCCGCCAACCTTCCTTCTGGTTGAATTAAAACGTCGTGTACAGGCTGATACTGCACCTCAAGAGGCGCGGTACTGTCTTCTAGATGCGGCTCATAAAACCCTTCCACTTCGCGCCAGTCTGGATGTAGCGTACCCTCAAAATGAACATTCATCTCTTGTAGGCCACGGCAAACTGCTAACAAGGGCGTACCTGTCTCATCTGCATGAGCCAGTAGCTTAAAACTCAGATCATCACGCCCTAAATCTTGTTTTTCTTCAAGATGCGTTGCGCCATAACGGGTTGGTGCAACGTTACTATAGCTGCCTGTCAATAAAATACCATCAACAATTTCTAATAATGCGTCGAAGTTTGCACTATCAGCAGCTGTGTTTGGTAGCAATATAGGATTACCACCATAAAAGTTCACAGCATCGATATATTTTTGATAAACCGACTGTGATGGCTGACCATCAACCATCTTATAACAAGAAACAATAGCGATAACAGGTTTGTAAGTATGCATGTCAATCTTCCTTGAGTGTAACATCTGAATATAAAAGTTCAGATTAGATGAGCTTATATTGAGCTAAAATTTAACATATTATCTCGTAAAATGTAAACTATAAACTTCATTGTTGATATTAATTAATCATAATGAATATAATAAGTTACTTATTAATAGTTTTAAATAAGAATTGACATATATAAATTTCAACCATATATTGGAGGGGAACAGTAAAACAAAAGACACATTCTATAAATTAAACATATTGATAAAGAGTGATGCAGGGAAACGTTAAGTTATTAATATTGTTGATGAAAATCAATTAGACGTGCCTACTAGTCACTTATAGCGAGACGGTAACTTGTATCTCTGTCACCACTTATAATCACTGTTTTATTTGAAATCTTTGTTGACCTTCATAGGAAGGTTATACACGACAGCTATTAAAGACTTAATAGCAACAACCCAAAAAATCTTTAAAATGAATAGGAATTAGAGACATGACGACAACCAATGGAATGGTCGAATCTGCAAACAACACCGAATATGTCTATGTGGCTGCAGGTGATATTAATGGTTTGCTTCGTGGTAAGCGCATCCCTTTTAACCAAATGGAAAAAGCCCAGAACGGCAGTATCCGTTTGCCGTTGTCAATCTTAGGCGTCGACATATGGGGCGCTGATGTCATTGAATCCTCGCAAACAAATGGAGATATCGATGCTATTGCCCGCCCAACTGGACGAGCTGCCTATCCGCTTATCAATACCAGCGCACCGTCTTCACTACTACCTGTTTGGCTCTATACCGAAGACAATGAGCCATATTATGGTGATGCTCGACATGTATTGGACTACATCAGTAAAAAATTCAAAGCATTAGGTTTGACACCGGTCATGGCAACGGAGCTTGAGTTTTATTTGCTTGATTACACAGAAGGTGAAACCCCAAAACCCCCTATTCGTCCAAAAAGTGGCTTAAGACTGAATAAAACGTCAATTTTGAGTATCAATGATTTATTACAATTTGATGAGTTTTTAGATGAAGTCTATGCTCAATGTAAAAAACTTGATATTCCAGTTGATGCAGCGCTAGCTGAGAATGGTTGTGGGCAATTTGAAATCAATTTATTACATGTGGATGATCCATTGAAAGCTGCAGACGATGCTATTTTGTTTAAACAGGTTGTCAAAGCTGTCGCTGCACGTCGTAAACTAACCGCAACATTTATGGCAAAGCCTTTTGGCTTACAGTCAGGTAACGGCTTTCACGTTCATTGTAGTCTGCTTGATAAAGATGGCAACAATATCTTTGATGATGACTCAGAAGCTGGATCAGATATGTTACGTCATGCGGTAGCTGGCCTGCTAAAAACTATGTCAGATTGCACCATACTATTCGCACCTCATGTCAACTCTTATCGGAGGTTCACTCCAGGTACGCTTGCGCCAAACAATATCTCATGGGGTTATGAAAACCGTACGGCAGCTGTGCGTATTCCAGGTGGCGACTCTAAAGCACGCCGAATTGAGCATCGTGTATCTGGTGCAGATGCCAACCCATATCTGGTCTGTAGCGCTGTCTTAGCAGGCATGCTATATGGTATCGAAAACAAGCTTGAAGTCCCAGAACCCATCAACAGTATTACTTATGACGATACTGAGCTTAAAACCTTGCCTTTAGATTGGTTGTCAGCCATTCGTAAGTTTGAAAGTAGTGATTTGATTGACTCATTATTCCCAAGCGAGATGATCGAGCTGTTGATCGCCGTCAAAAAACAAGAAGCCAAGCGCTTTGCTCAGCAAGTTACTAACCTTGAATACCTCACCTATTTACAGGATGTCTAATATGTCAAATAGCAATACTACACCGCCTATGGATCAAAACACTCAGCAAAATAAGCCGTCCAATAACAAGCGCAATATCCCGCATTATTCAGACAAAGGACAATATCCTGATAGCTATTACGCTGCCAGTCGTAATCCTAAACCTGACAGACCAACGCTAAAAAATGACATTCAAACGGAGGTTTGTGTGGTTGGCGGGGGTTATAGTGGCTTATCAACTGCCCTACATCTGATTGAGACTGATCATGAAGTCGTCGTCCTTGAAGGCGCACAGATTGGCTGGGGGGCTTCAGGACGTAATGGTGGTCAGATCGTCAACGGTCTTAACGCCAGCCTACAAAAGATCAAAAAATCTTATGGTCAAAAAAACGCAGACTTCGTCGGTCAACTAGTGACTCGCGGTGGCAAAATCATTCGTCGTTTTGTCGCTGACTACAACATTGATTGTGATTTAAAAGAGAAAAACATCTTTGCAGCTCTAAACAATGGACAACTAAGAGACTTGCAAGAAACGCATGCGCTGTGGGAGAGCCATGGCATGCATGATCGAGAAATGTTAGACAAGTCTGGCATTCAAGAACACATAAAAACAGATGCTTATGTGGGCGGCGTCATTGACCATTCAGGCGGTCACTTTCATCCGTTAAATTTAGCACTCGGTGAAGCGGTTGCTGTTGAACAAGGCGGCGGTATCATTTATGAAAATACGTTGGTCGTCGATATTGAATACTCTGATGACTCTATCAAAATCATTACCGAATTTGGCACAGTTACTTGCAAACAGGCTGTAATTTGCGGTAATGCTTATCTAAATAAAGTCATTCCAAAATTGACTGATCGCGTTATGCCAGTGTCAACGCAAATCATCGCTACCGAACCCTTGGGTGATTTAGCAGATCAACTGCTTCCAACCGATGTCTGTGTTGAAGATGTACGCTATATTCTTGATTACTATCGTCTTTCTGCTGACAAACGTATGTTATTCGGTGGTGGTACAGTCTATGGTGGTCAAGACCCATCTGATATTACAGCTAAAATCAGACCCAATATGAACAAGATATTTCCAGAATTACGCGATGTTAAAATAGATTACGCATGGAGTGGCAACTTTGCTTTGTCCTTTTCTCGTGTGCCGCAGCTGGGCAAATTACATGATCGCGTATTTTTCGCGCACGGCTATAGTGGTCATGGCGTGACAGGCTCGCATCTATTTGGACAGATATTGGCAGATGCTATCAATGGCAAGACTGCAGAGTTTGATACTTTTACCAAAATACCATGGATACCTTTCCCAGGGGGCCGTGCATTAAGAGTACCTTATTCGATGATGGGTTCATGGTGGTATGCTCTAAAAGATCGTACTGGCATGTAGACCAATAGGATAAATTGATAGATAATAGTTTAGTTTTGAAATTTTTTGAGGATCGTTGTTACATTACACCATCACAACAAGGGAGTGTTGTGATGGGCTTAATAGCCAGTTGGTTCATAACTGCTATCAAGAATGAGTTATAGAGCAAATTCTGTTCTACAAAAAATGAGGTTTTACAAGGAGTGTAACTATGAATATGAAGTTCGATGATGCTGTTGAAGGACTGTTTCATAACAAACGAGTGTTTTTAACGGTAGTAGCGGGTATAGCCATTTACCTTGCTTTTGTCTGGCTTTCAAGTACTCGAGATGCATCAGAATCTTGGGGTGCATTATCACTATTACCAACGCTACTAGTCCTAATCACCGCCATTATTTCAAGACGTCCGTTTGAATCAATGATAGCAGGCTGTGTCGCTGGCCTGGTGATGCTCAATCCTTTTGATCTGGTCTCCCCCTTCGCTGACAATATCTCTATGGTCTTAGGTAATGAAACGATTATCTGGATCGTTTTGGTTTGTGGTCTTATGGGTGGGCTTATTCAACTGCTCGAGATCAGTGGTTGTCTAGATGGCTTTAGTGAATGGCTACAAAAGATCATCAAATCACGTAGACAGTCACTTTTGGCTACTTTTGCTTTGGGTATTGTAGTCTTTATTGATGACTATCTAAACTGTTTAGCCGTATCGACTTCTGTCAAAAAACTCACAGATGCGTATGGCGTATCACGTGAGAAACTGGCTTATATCGTTGACTCTACAGCGGCGCCTATGTGTGTGATTGTTCCTATTTCTACTTGGGCTGTCTATTTTGCAGGTTTGTTGGAAGAAAATAACGTCGCAGGAGACGGCGCTGGCTTAGGGCTTTATATCAGTGCTATTCCTTATATGGCATATGCTTGGTTTGCCCTTCTTATTGTATTCTTAGTTGCTACTGGTATATTTGGCAACTGGGGTCCAATGAAAAAGGCTGAGAAACGTGCACAAGCTGGTAACCCTGTCCCTGAAGCCTTTGTAGAAGAGCAATTAATCTCAAACGTAAAAGCCAAACGTAAGCTATCATTTAAAGCCAATATCTTAAACTTTGCTTTTCCTATGATCTTATTGATCGTCTCAACCATATACTTTGAAATTGATTTATTAAGAGGCGCGTTATTGACGTGTTTTGTGACGGTTCTTGTATATTGGGTACAAGGAATTTTGAGCTTTGAGACCCAAGTTGAAGCTATCTTTAAAGGCTTTAAAGTTATGTTATACCCACTCTCAACTGTAATTGGTGGCTTTTTCCTAAAAGCAATCAATGATGAGCTTGGGATGACTATGTATGTTATTGAATCCATCACTCCATATATGACCGTTATCATCTTCCCTGCTGTCATTTTTGCAGTCATGGCTTTCTTAACATTTGCAACGTCGTCAAGCTGGGGTCTATACGTCTTAGCGATGCCAATTGTTTTCCCAATCTCTATGGCTCTAGGGGTTAGCACGCCACTTATGATTGGTGCCTTATTATCTGCCTCTTCATTTGGTAGTCATGCTTGTTTCTTTAGTGATTCATCATTATTAGCAGCACAAGGCGCTGGCTGTTCACCGATGCAGCACGCCTTTACACAGTTCCCTTACGCCATGCTAGGTGCTGTACTGTCCGTCGCAACTTTCTTAGGTTTAGGGTTTATGATGGCTTAGATGTAGCGTAGCGGTAGCGTTATTACCAAACCATTATAATGTGGGCAATTACCAACTGGTAGTTGTCCACTAGCGACTCTTTAGAATGGTTTTTTGTCCGACCTTACTTATCCGCCAATAGATAAAAGGAATTAGATTATGCGTACTGTAACCGTAGCTACCACACAAATGGCTTGTGGTTGGGATAAACAACAAAACATCGATACTGCAACTGACCTAGTTACCAAAGCAGCTAAGGACGGTGCCAACATTATTTTACTGCAAGAATTGTTTGAAACGCCCTACTTCTGCCAAGTTCATGACTTCGATTATTTTAAACTTGCCACCTCTGTCACAGATAATACTGCTATCAACCATTTCAAAAAATTGGCCAAAGAGCTAGAAGTGGTCTTACCGATTAGCTTTTATGAAAAGTCAGGCAATACGTTTTTTAATAGTGTCACGGTGATAGATGCTGATGGCGAAATACTTGGAACCTATCGTAAGACGCATATACCAGATGGTATCCCTTACGCTGAAAAGTTCTATTTTACCCCAGGCGATACTGGCTTTAAGGTATGGCAAACCAAATATGCCAAGATTGGGGTCGGTATTTGCTGGGATCAATGGTTCCCAGAGTGCGCGCGTAGTATGGCATTGATGGGTGCTGAGATATTATTTTATCCAACAGCTATTGGTGATGAGCCAACATTGGGTATCGAATCAAAGGGGCATTGGCAGCGCTGTATGCAAGGACATGCAGCAGCCAACCTGATGCCAGTGGTCGCGTCTAACCGTATTGGCTCTGAGACCGTCACGCAAAATGGCGTTGATAGCGTTATGTCGTTTTATGGTGGCTCATTCATTACTGATGGCCGAGGCGAGATTACTCAAGAAGCATCAGCGGATAAAAATGAAATCATCAGCGCCACTTTTGACTTAGACAAACTTGCTCGTGAACGTCAAGAGTGGGGCGTTTTCCGTGATCGTCGTCCTTCTATGTATGGCACTTTACTTACTCATGGCTAAGCTGCAAATAATGTCAAACTGTGACTGATATAGGCCACACAAAATAGTTTCTTAAAAGATTACTGCTAACAAGGTGACTCATATGTCTGAACTCATTCAAGACTCAACTCCGTCAGAAGACGGTTTTTATATGCCAGCCGAGTTTGAGCCCTTACAAAAAGTGTGGATGGTCTGGCCTTATCGAGAAGATAATTGGCGTCAAAATGCTGCCCCTGCTAAAGCAGCTTACAAAGCGGTAGCGTTGGCTATTAAGCCCTATTGTAAAGTTGCAGTCTTAGTCAACCCTAATGACTACCAAGCTTGTCGTGATAGTTTGCCAGCTGATATTGAAGTCATCTCTATGCCAAGCAATGATGCGTGGGCACGCGACATCGTACCGACGTTTTTGATTAATGATGCAGGAGAGGTTCGCGGCTGTGATTGGACTTTTAATGCTTGGGGCGGCAACTACGACGGCCTTTATGCACCCTGGGATAATGATGATAAGTTAGCAGCGCGTCTATGCGACTATTTAGACATTAAACGCTATCGTACCGAAAATTTTGTGATGGAAGGTGGCGCGTTTCATGTCGATGGTGAAGGTACAGTATTAACCACTCGTATGTGTCTGCTCAGTCCTGGACGTAATCCGCATCTTAGCGAGTCTCAAATTGAGGACAAGCTAAAAGCTTATCTGAATGCCCAAAAGGTGCTATGGATTGATGACGGTATCGATCCTGAAGAAACCACAGGCCATATTGACGACATCGCTTGTTTTGCACGCCCTGGTGAGGTGGTTTGCTTATTTACTGATGACCCTAAACATCTATTTTTTAAGGCCACTCAAAAAGCTTATGAACAGCTCTCAAACATGACAGATGCTAAAGGTAGACGTCTAACAGTTCATAAACTTTGCTGTACCCAAAAGCCAGTTACTTTGCCTGAGAACTATGACATAGTACAGTCTGATGATGCTAAAGCGCGTCGTACAGGTGATGTATGTATTGCCTCCTATGCCAACTTTTTAATCTGCAACGAGGCCATCATCGTCCCGCAATATGACGATATCAACGACAGTTTAGCCATTGCACAGCTTGAAAAAGTATTCCCTCATCATCAAGTAGTGGGAGTAAAGACAAAAGAAGTTGTTTTTGGGGGCGGTAACATTCATTGTATTACCCAGCAGCAACCCGCCACGAAGCAATAATACTCAGATAACAGTAAATTTGCTGAAATTTTTAGCTATTCATACGATTTAGTATTTTACTGTAATAAGCTTTACCGTTTATAAAAACACTTACAAACTTTATAGAAATACTATCTTAAACGTAAATTGTTTAAATATTAACTAAAATGGATTTTAACCAAAGGAATATTTATGAGCGATTATCAAGTGAGCAACCCTGCGACTGGCGAAATTGAAGCCACTTACCCGACGGCGACTGAGCAAGATATTCAGCACGCTATTGAGCAAGCAGACAACGCTTATCAAGATTGGCAAAAAACGTCTCTTAGCGAACGTAGTGCGATATTAAATAAAGTCGCTGACATTTACATTGATCGTAAAGATGAGCTGGCACGTATCGTTGCAAACGAGATGGGTAAACCTGTTGGGCAAGCAAAAGGTGAGATTGGTTTAGTTGCTGAGATTTATCGCTACTATGCAGACAATGCTGAGCAGCTATTGGCACCAAATACGATCGATGTTGACCAAGGTTCAGCGTCCGTAGAAAAGTTGCCAGTTGGTGCATTGCTTGGCATTATGCCGTGGAATTACCCGCATTATCAGGTAGCACGTTTTGTCGCGCCAAACGTAATGGCAGGCAATACCATTATCTTAAAGCATGCGCCTCAGTGCCCCAATACCGCAGAAGTCATTGTTGATATCTTAAAAGATGCAGGCTTACCTGATGGCGTGTATAACAATGTGTTTGCTACCAATGAGCAAGCTGCGACTATTATCGAAGATAGTAGAGTACAAGGTGTCTCATTAACAGGCTCTGAGCGCGCAGGACAAGCGGTTGCAAAAATAGCGGGCGGTGCCCTCAAAAAGGTTGTATTAGAGCTTGGTGGTTCTGATGCCTTTATTGTCGCAGCAGACGCTGATATCGAACAAGCTATTAAAGGTGCAATCGAAGGTCGCTTTGGTAATACTGGACAGGCTTGTAATGCCGCTAAGCGCTTAATCATTGTCGATAGCGTATACGATCAATTTGTCAAAGGCTTTACCGATGCTGTACGTGGAATGAGCCTAGCGGATCCGCACCATGAAAAGACTTTTATTGGACCAATGTCATCGAAAAGTGCAGCAGAGAATTTACAAGAGCAGTTGGACAGTGCTATTAAAGCGGGCGCAACCGTGCTCGTTGAGGGTGGTATGGTGAAAGACAAGCCTGGCGCTTGGTTCGCCCCTGCTGTACTGACAGACGTTGATGATTCGATGGATGTTTATCGCGAGGAGCTATTTGGTCCTGTCGCGGTCATCTATAAAGCTCGTGATATCGCTCATGCTATTAAAATTGCCAATGATGTTCCGTTTGGTCTTGGCGCGTCCATTCAGACCCAAGATTCGGCTTTAGCAGCACAGATCGCTGAACAACTAGAAGTGGGTATGGTAACGATTAATTCACCGTCTGGCTCTGAAGCCAACACCCCATTTGGCGGTGTCAAACGCTCAGGGTTTGGTCGTGAGCTTGGCACCCTTGGTATCACTGAGTTTTTAAACTATAAGTTGATTCGTGATAAATCGTAATTAATAGAGTCATTGTTTATACAAACAAAAAATTTAACATTTGATGTTAGG
>NZ_LNUO01000184.1:0-39773 GCF_001462175.1 Psychrobacter sp. ENNN9_III | reverse complement strand
AAGCCCCCCCCCAAAAGAATTTTTTACAATATTATTTATTGTTTTATTATATTTTATCAAAAAATAATAAGTCCAATTATTCCAGCTCGTTGTCGTTACTATCCAACTTGTTCAAACTACGGTAGACATGCTCTGTCTTGGTACGGTGTTAGGATTGGAAGCTGGTTGTTGATAAAGCGAATGAGTAAGTGTCATCCATTAGGCGGACATGGTATTGATTTTGTGCCGCTACCTTTAGCTTCTTATCACTATCAATATGTGTCCCCTATTACCTTAGCTACTATTAGACTTCAAGGTATTTATGTTTATAAAGATAGTAAGAGTTACGTTTCTCGTTTAAACCATATGATGAAGTTGATGTAATTTTTATGGCTAAACTAGATAACTGTGGATATCTATTTAGTTACCCACAAGTTATCCACACTCTTGGTATCATTTAGAATGGTTTTTTAGTAAAATGATGAACATTTTATGTGATTGACTGCTGCTCAAGGTATGAATTAATACTATGTAGCGGTCATGATACATGCCTGATTTTTCATTCCCTAATTTTTTAATCTAGGAAAGGTTTATGCAAAAGATATTTCGGGTGATGATCATCATTGCGATGTTAATCACCGCTTATCTGCTGATTTTGGCATGGCGAGATGATTATGCCGATGTGCCAGCTGTAGACACTGCGCCAGAAACGGCAACTTCAGTAGGTGCGGATATTCCATCTACGAGTGGTGCAGCAGGTGACATACCGGTACAGACATTACCTGTTGGAGCTGATGCTGTGACTACGGCACCTGCCAAAAATGCAGGACTAATCACAGTTACGACTGATCGCTATGACATCAAAATCAATCCAGAAGGTGGCGATATTGTCTATGCTGCTTTAAAGCAGTATGATGCCACGCTTAATAGTGATGAGCCTTTTGTATTATTAGAGAATAATGGCAATCGTGTGTATGTCGCGCAGTCTGGCCTGATTGGTCAAGATGGTATTGATACGGCTGAAGGACGTGCAACTTATAGCCACGCTGCCAATAATTATGTGATGGAAGCAGGGCAACAAACCTTGTCAGTACCGCTTACGTATAAAAAAGATGGCGTGACAATCACTAAGACCTTTACTTTCACGCAAGACAAATATCCGATCGATATCAGCTATCAGATT
Organism: Psychrobacter sp. ENNN9_III; assembly: GCF_001462175.1. NCBI lineage: Bacteria > Pseudomonadati > Pseudomonadota > Gammaproteobacteria > Moraxellales > Moraxellaceae > Psychrobacter > Psychrobacter sp. ENNN9_III. The sequence continues at coordinate 38,611 of NZ_LNUO01000184.1, read as the reverse complement.
CAAAACGCTTCTGCTAATGCATGGCAAGGACAGATGTTTGCACAGCTAAAACGTGATGATAGTAAAGATCCTGGTATGTCTGATAAGGGTGCGCTAAGTATGGCGACTTATCTAGGCGGGGCTTGGGGTACACCAGATGACCCTTATAACAAACTAAAATTCAAAAATTTTAGCGATGAGTTGTCAGTAACGAGTGATGATGGCTGGGTTGCTATCGTACAACATTACTTTGTCTCTGCGTGGACACCTGAAAACTTCACTGGTAAATTCTTTAGCCGTGAAAGCGGTAACGATTACTTTATCGGTTTTAACAGTCAGCCTGTTAATGTAGGACCAAACAAGCAAGCCACATTAAATGCAACCCTTTATGCAGGACCAAAAGTCCAATCTGAGCTAAAAGAAGTTGCCGTAGGTCTCAATCAAACTGTCGATTATGGTCTGTTGTGGCCAATATCAAAAATATTGTTTGCAATTCTTGATGGTATTCACAAAGTTATTGGCAACTGGGGTTGGTCAATTATTGTTCTAACCATCTTGGTTAAGTTTGCTTTAATGTGGTTTTCAAATAAGAGCTACTACTCAATGGCGAAGATGCGAGCTATTGCTCCAAGACTTGCGACGCTTAAAGAAGAGCATGGCGACGATCGAATGAAGATGTCGCAAGAAATGATGGCAATCTATAAAGAAGAAAAAGTCAATCCAATGGCAGGTTGTTTGCCAATCCTTATGCAAATGCCAATTTTCTTAGCTTTATATTGGGTGTTAGTCGAAAGCGTTGAGTTACGTCATGCGCCATGGATCTTATGGATTCAAGATCTTTCAGCGATGGACCCTTGGTTTATCTTACCGCTGCTAATGGGTGCTTCTATGTTTGTACAGCAGCAGTTAAACCCGCAACCAGCTGACCCAATGCAAGCGAAGGTCATGAAGTTCTTACCTATTATTTTTACCGCTTTCATGCTGTTTTTCCCAGCAGGCCTAGTATTGTATTGGACGGTGAATAACTTGTTCAGTATGACGCATCAATATATAGTGAATAAAAAAGTAGAAGAAGAACAAAAACAACGTACTGTTAGAGTATTGGATTAACACTAATGACCTTTTGAACAAAGAACCATCGCCTAAGCGGTGGTTTTTTTATACGTAATATCCTCATATTACCTATCTTTAATGATCAAAACCATGCTGACAGAGTTACCTATCTTTAATGATCAAAACCATGCTGACAGAGAATCGTATAAGATAAAAACTATGCTCTACATCAAGGTATAAAGTTTGCTTTGTCAGTCTGTGTCTAGGCGTCTATAATGGAGCTTTTATTCAATGAGAATGATTGTGGATTCTTTAGAGCTGGCGCAAGCCATACCTGCTACATCTAATACGTCTAACTCCTCAGGCTTGGCTACGATTGCTGCCATTGCGACGCCACTTGGGCGTGGCGGTGTCGGTGTGATACGGCTGTCAGGTGCGCGTGCCTACGATATTGCTTGTCAGCTGACAGGCAAGACGGTATTTACTCCGCGCATGGCCAGTTTTTGCCGATTTTATCAGGCGGATGGTACGATCGTCGATGAAGGCTTGGTGTTATACTTTAAAGGCCCGCACTCATTTACAGGCGAAGATGTAATTGAGCTACAAGGGCATGGTGGCATTATTTTACAAAACCAGCTGCTCGCACGTGTGTTTGAGTTGGGTGCCAAACAGGCCAGTGCAGGCGAGTTCTCCTACCGCGCTTTTGATAATGATAAATTAGATTTAGTGCAAGCAGAAGCAATCGCAGACGCTATTGATGCCACGAGCGCTGCAGCGGCTAGTAGTGCCATTCGCTCGCTAAGTGGTGAGTTTTCACAAAAGATCAATCAGCTATTAGAGCAGCTTATTCATCTGCGCTTGCACGTTGAGGCTGCCATCGATTTTCCTGATGAAGAAGACGTTGATTTTTTTATCGGATGGCGTGATTCAAGACAAGCTTGAGCAAACCCAGGATAAAATCCAGCAAGTGCTGGCAACGGCAAAACAAGGCCAGTTGTTACGCGATGGGATTCATGTGGTGTTGGCAGGGCGGCCCAATGCGGGCAAATCAAGCTTGCTTAACCGTCTGGCTGGGCAAGAGCGCGCCATCGTGACCAATGTGGCAGGCACCACGCGAGATACGCTACAAGAGACCGTCGTGCTCAATGGTTTGACCTTGCATCTCACCGACACCGCTGGGCTGCGCGATACCGAAGATACCGTGGAGCGCATCGGTATTGAGCGCGCACGTACTGCTATCACGCAAGCCGATATGCTGCTGTTGGTCTACGATGTTACCCGTGATCTTGAAGAAGATACCACACCGCTACAGCTTGCTGAGCAGCTATTTGGCGAATTACCAGAAGCCAAACGTTTATTAATCATTGCCAATAAAAGTGACTTATTAAACGATGATGGCGATGAGAAAATAATCTCTGTATCACAAGTCGAAATAAAAGACCGAGGTTACGAACAAGTCCATGTTTCATGTGAAACTGGTCTTGGTATCGAAAAATTAATCGAAACATTATGTGCTAAGGTTGGTTTTCATCCACCAGAGAATAGCCTTATTGCGCGTACGCGTCATATAGATGCGCTTAGACGGACAGCTGAGCATTTAACAGAAGCGCGTGAGCAGCTAACGGTCTTTCAGGCAGGGGAGCTGGTTGCGGAGAGCTTGCGTCAAGCGCAATTAAGCCTAGGTGAGATCACCGGTGAGTTTAGTGCTGATGATTTATTGGGTAAGATATTTGGTAGTTTTTGTATTGGCAAATAATGTCTCTGATTGGCTGTTTAAGATCGCGTATCAACTTTTAAAAGTACATCAGCTATCAAACTCAGCCTTATAAATGACGCCATTTATTCTTAATATCAAAATAAGGAAATACTATGCACTGTCCGTATTGCAATGCGTCAGATACTAAGGTGATTGACTCACGTCTGGCGGCAGAGGGTGCGCAAGTGCGTCGTCGCCGCTCATGTAATAGCTGCCAAGAGCGTTTTACGACCTTTGAGATGGTCGAGGTGGTAATGCCGCGTATCATCAAATCGAGTGGCAAGATTGAGCCTTATGATAACGAAAAGCTGCGCCGCTCTATTTTGTTGCCGCTACAAAAGCGACCTATCACGATTGATGAGCAAGAGGCGATGATTAGCCGAATCGAAAAGCGCGTCAGGCAAATGGGGGAGCGCGAGATTAGCAGTAAGGTACTAGGCGAGATTATCATGAGTGAGCTTAAAACGTTAGACGATGTCGCTTATGTACGCTTTGCCAGTGTTTATCGCGATTTTCAGGATATCGATGCGTTTCATCAAGAGATTGCCAATATCCGCCCTAATGAAAAATAGGTTTGTCGCCACATATTCTTTATAAATTAAGCCAATTTTATGTTTACTTCTAACCACGCACAAGATGCACAAGACCGCTACTTTATGATGCTTGCAATTGAGCAAGCCAAGCAAGGACTATATACCGCAAGACCCAATCCTGCTGTAGGCTGCGTGATTGTTCAGGCAGGGATGGTGGTCGGGCAAGGGTTTCATCCCAAGGCAGGTGAGCCTCATGCAGAGGTGTTTGCACTTAAAGACGCGGGTGCGCAAGCGGTCGGTGCCACTGCTTATGTGACTTTGGAGCCTTGTAGTCATACAGGGCGTACACCGCCTTGTGCTTTAGGTTTGATAAAAGCAGGCGTACAGCGGGTGGTGATTGCTGGCCTTGACCCAAACCCGCAAGTAGCGGGACGCGGTGTCGAGTTATTAGAGCAGGCTGGTATCGATGTGACAGTTGGCGTACTGACAGAGCAAGCAGAAGCATTAAATCGCGGGTTTTTAAAGGCGATGCGTACTCACATGCCTTACGTTCGGCTTAAGATCGCTACCAGTCTCGATGGCCGCACCGCGATGGCGACAGGGGAGTCAAAATGGATTACCTCGGTAGCGGCTCGTGAGAATGTGCAAAAGTTTCGCGCCCTAAGTGGAGCAATTATCACTGGCAGTGAAACCGTCATTACTGATGATCCACAGCTCAACGTGCGCTCTACTCAGTTGGGCGTGCCAGCTGAACAAGTCCCCGCTCCTAAGGTGGTCGTACTCGATAGGCGTCAGCGCTTAGCGCACAGCACGCAATCAGAATACCAACTATGCCGCCGCGTAGATACGCTTTATTGGCGCAAGGACGACTTAACCGAGCTGTTAAAGTATCTGGTCAGTGAGCATCAATGCTACGATGTGTTGGTAGAGGCGGGCGCTAGCGTCGCGGGTAGTTTTTTACGCCAACAACTGGTAGACGAGCTGATTGTCTATCAAGCGCCTTGTCTGTTGGGTGTAGCGGCGCGGCCGATGGTGAATTTTCATCCGCTGTCTTTATCTGAACAGCTACGTTTTAAGGTAGGTAGCCACGAGCAACTTGGTCCTGATCTTAAATTGACTTTATATCCTTTATAAATCATAAGTTATAAACAACTTATCCACAGCGATTGGTCATTATTATTAAAGTCATCTCACTTATGAATAACCGTTCGGACGATTGGCTGTTTCACATGGAACTGTGTATAACTTTGTTTCATGTGAAACAAGAAAGTAGATTCCTTTCTTAAACTATTATAAAAAAACTATATAAATCAAATACTTAAATTTAAAAAATCAGAGATGTACGAAAATAAGGGAAAAGTGTGTCTTTGTGGATAACTTAGTCTAGAGAAGGTTTTTATTGGCAGGTGACTTGATTTATCTTTACTTATCCACAACTTATCCTCTTATAAGCTTAAAAATCAGTGCTTTTAAAGTTAAGTTAATCTAGATTAATTTACCATCGTTGAGTAAGTGTCACGGTCGATAACAGCAAAACAATTCAGATATGAGGTTTATATGTTTACCGGAATTATAGAAAGTGTTGGAAAGGTCACGTCCATGCAGCCTACAGGCGGTGACATACGCCTAACCATAGCGTCGGATGATTTAGATTTTAGCGATGTTAAGTTAGGCGACTCTATTGCCTCAAACGGTATTTGCCTAACTGTGGTAGAGATCGGCAATAACTCTTACTCTGTAGATGTTTCACGTGAAACAATTGCTCGAACTGCATTAGAGGAGCTAAAAGCGGGTCATATTGTCAATTTAGAAAAAGCGATGTTACCGACCACGCGCTTTGGTGGTCATATCGTCGCAGGTCATGTCGATGGGGTCGGGCGCGTCAGAAAATTACAACAAGATGCGCGCTCTATCTATATTGAGATAGAGATACCCAAGGAGCTAGCACATTATACCGCAACCAAAGGCTCTATCACGGTCGATGGCATTAGTTTGACCACCAATTTGGTACGTGACAATATCGTTTGTCTAAATATCATTCCGCATACGGCCAAGGTAACCAATATTGCCAAACATTGGCTGGTTGGTAGCAAGGTCAATATCGAGGTGGATATCGTCGCTCGCTATTTGGAACGTCTGTTAAATAAGTCGCAAACAGGCAGCATGAACGCACCAAGCCTGCAAAGCCAAATTACTGAGGATTTTTTAGCCGATAATGGCTTTATGAAATAACCAGTGTCATAGTATCTGTTAGAGCGATATAAGATAATAAAGCCCAATGATAACTTGTCACGGTATTCAAACCATTTATTCGGTTGTCATTAAGCTTTGCAACACTGTTTGTAATTTATCTTTATTGATAGGTTTTGCTAAAAAATCATCCATTCCCGCTAGGCGGCAAGCTTCGCGATCTTCCTCTGTATTATTTGCAGTTAATGCCACAATAGGAATACTACTCCCTTGCGAGCGTATGGCTTGAGTGGCTTGCAAACCATCCATGACTGGCATTCGGCAATCCATAAGAATTAAAGAGATTTGTTGTCGCTGCGCATCAAGTCGTTCTAAAGCTTGTCGGCCATTGTCTGCCACTAGGCTAGGATAGCCCAACTTATCTAACATCTTACAAGTAATTTTTTGGTTGGTGAGATTGTCATCGACAACTAATACTGTAGGAGCGATGAGCACTTCTCCAACATTACTATCCATTGTTGGTTTTTCTACACTTTCAGAATTACTACTGGTATCTTCGTGTTTGGAAGTAACTCTCGTAGTCTGTGATAGGCGTATTAGCTCAGATAGCAACAAGGCCACATCTAACGGTTTATTCAAAAATCCATTAAACTTACCTAACAATGAGGATGTAATACTGCGTTCTGGTTTCATGCTTAATAACAATTTTGGCAAAGAGGTATCGTTCAATAATTTATGAATAACCTGACTTTGTTCATTGTTAGTAATTCTTTGCTGGCTATCTATGCGTGAGCCATTAGTAGCGACTGTAGAAGGAACTAGGCGAGTATGGGTTTCATAGTACTCATAATCTAACAACAATATTGGCTGTAGGGTCTTTGCTTCAAGCTCTAGCTGCTTATATAGCTTTTGGGCAGCCGTATTGTCCAAGTTTGTATAGATATTAACTGGCAGGGACAAATGTGAGCATAATTGCTGCAAAAAGGTCGCGCAGATGTCTTGCTCTACAACAACGATAAAACGGATATGTGTCAGGCTACTATGAAAGTGATAGATGGGCTGGTAAGTTGCCTGATGACAAGGTAAATAAAGAGTAAAATTGCTACCTACCCCAAGCTCGCTATCTAATTGGATAAACCCGCCTAATAACTGCGCAAAGCTATTAGAGATCGCAAGCCCTAGTCCTGTGCCACCAAAATTTTGGCTGATTTGTCTGTTTGCTTGATTAAAGTAAGAAAACAGTTTGTCTTGTTCCGAATCTGCAATACCAATGCCAGTATCTTTAACACTAAAGCGCATCCATTGATGATCGGCGCCAGTATTGGCGATGGTATTGGGTAAGCTATTGTCAGGGGCTAAACTTTGATTACGTGCAATAGTGGTTAGGGTGCGCTTACTATCAAGGCTAGTGATAGACTGCATCTGCTCATAAGTAATAGGCTCGATAACCAATGCCACATAACCTGATGGGGTAAATTTGATGGCGTTATCTAGTAAATTGAGAAGGATTTGACGTAAGCGGTTGCCATCAGTGCTGATATAACGCGGGCTATCGGGCGTAAAAAAATACAATAGATTGATACCTTGCCGACGCGCACTACCAACCATTAAATCACTAACATGCTGCCCAAGCTTAAAGATATCAGTAGGCTCATTCACAATATCAGCCTTTCCTGCTTTTATTTTTGCCATATCGAGCATATCGTTTAGCATCGCTAGCATTGACTGGCTGGATTGGGTCAACATAGACACCACCTCTTGCTGTCTTGGCGTTAATCGATGCGCCTCTATCAGATCTAAGGTCCCGATGATAGCGTTCAGTGGTGTGCGTAACTCATGACCAATAATAGATCTAAGCTTGGTAAATTCTTTTATCTGCAATTGTAATTGTTGATTTTTTAGGTGCAAGTCATCAGCTTGCGTGATGAGATTATCGATATTATTAAGTATTACCGTAAACCCATGGACCTGCCCATGAGTCCCAAACCATGGAGTGATGTGTAGCTGATAGGCCTGCTTATCTTCTAGTCCATAAACCAATAGGTTACGAGTAACGCGTAGAGTAGAGAGCTTTTGCAGCAGTTGCTGAGTTGCTTTATCACTACCGGTCAAAAAATCCGTTAAACTGTAGTTGTTATTACGTTGAAATGCTGTGGTAAAAACTTGTTCAAAGCGCTGATTAAAAAAACTTATATGTCCTTGGCGCATGACCATTAACATGGGTAATGGTGCTTGATTGACCAAATGCTCTAAACGCTGATTGAGGGTTTTGATACGGCGATGATGATCATGTAGCTGATAGCTAACACGGCTAAGGGCATGGCCTATGCGTAAAAACTCAGGGGTGGTCTTTTCTGTCACGAATGGAGGCGGTATATAAGCCTCTTTGGAGCTTATCGTTAAATTGTCCGTATACTGTACCAATTGCTCCCAATTAGTACGGCGTTTAAGCGCATAAAGTAGTGCCAAACTAAATAACATGATCGCTGTCATCAACGGCAACCAAAATTGATAGGATATCCAGCTTATATTGAGAGGTTGATGGCGCAGTACGACATATATTTGATGACCGTTTTTAAGCTTAATTCTACCTGTTAGCGTATCGTTATTTATCTGAGATGAACTGCTACTCATAGTAGATGTCGTGGTAAGCGTAGGAAAAGTCACATTAGTAAACTTGGCTTCCTGAGGCTGTATGTGACGATATACATAGGTTTGTCCAGACGGCAACATAAAAATCAGCTGATAGCTGATGTCTTGAAAAAAAGGTTTGGTAATGATCTTTTCGATTTCAGTTTCTGTCGGTACGGCATGATCAATAGTCTCATGCTGTAACGCTGTAAAGACAACTTGGCTGTGTCTCTGACTTTGAGTTTTGAGGGCCGAAAACATCATAGCGTAGTATAAAGCTAGCATTATCAGCAGGGACAAAACATAAAAGAAAAGCAGACGTTTTAATGACTGAAACTGTTGCATGTGGGTATGTTCCTATACCTGCGCGACAATGCAGTGCGATGGTAAGCTAAAATAATATAATCTATTTGTTGGATAGTACGTGTTGATGGCTTTTTTATGTACAAACCTTTAGTTATATGGTGAAGAGTTAATTTATTAATAAAACAGTCACGTAGAATCTTATAGTAACAAATTAACCACCAAAGCGGTTATGACAATGTTACTAATTTCAATGTTTACTTAAGCTTCAAGTTATGCACGATATAGTCATTTGATAAATCATCTAAACATACTAAACTAACTGATGACTAGATAAGTACCGACCAGTAGCGAATAGTACTAAAATTATGTCAATACAGACTAAATGGAGATAGGTGTCATAAACCAGTTACCTCAATAACCAGTGGCAGATAGATAACTCAGCTCGCAATTATGGCACAACACTGTAAACTCACCTATAATGTGACGACCGATCACATAATATATAATATGGTGCTATGACCACAACTAATGCTGTTTTTAATAATATGGTACAAACCAATCGATTGCGCGTGGTGTTTGCAGGCACACCTGAATTTGCCGCTGCTAGCCTTGATGCACTCATTGCTCAGCAAGAGCAACTTAATATAGATATCGTTGCAGTATATACGCAGCCAGATCGCAAAGCGGGACGCGGTCAAAAGCTATCTGCCTCTGCCGTCAAACAAGTAGCGCTTAATCATGATATTGCCATCGAACAGCCTGCTACTTTCAAAAAATCTAACACTGAAGGATTGGCTGCTAGACAGACATTGGCAAGCTATCAACCTGATGTCATGATTGTTGCAGCATATGGACTGATTTTACCTGTAGGTGTATTAGATATTCCTACTTATGGCTGTCTCAATATCCACGCCTCCTTATTACCACACTGGCGCGGTGCTGCACCTATTCATCGCGCACTGTTGGCAGGAGATACCGAGACTGGTATTACTATTATGCAGATGGATAAGGGTTTAGATACTGGCGATATGCTCTATAAAGTCAGCGCTCCTATCGAGACTAATGATACGGCTTCTAGCCTACATGATAAAATGGCTGAGCTAGGCGCGGCAGCGATTAGCACCGTCTTAAAAGACTTGGCACATTATCAAGCGCAGGCGGTTGCCCAAGATGACAGTCAAGCCAACTATGCCGAAAAATTGGTAAAGACTGAGGGCGAGATTGATTGGACGCAGTCCGCTAGCGTTATTGAGCGCCAAATTCGTGGTTTAACACCTTGGCCTGGTGCCTATACTTTTTTGAATGGTGCGCGCGTAAAGATATTAAACAGCTTGCCGGTGAACCCAACACAGCAAACCAATGAGCCTGCTGGCACAGTTATTAGTGTCGGACGTAAAGCTATTTTAGTAGCTTGTGGTAAAGGTGAGCATACAGACGATAAAACACCAGCAGCTAGCACGCTTGCGATAACCAAATTACAGCTTGCAGGTAGCAAACCTGTCACCGCTGAGCAAATCTGTCATGGCAATCAGCTCGATGATGGTGACCAGTTCGGCCCCGAATCCAATTAATTAATGCAGACGCTCCAATGCGTACAGGATATCAATACTAATGAGACATAACGCAACTGCGTCTAAAAGCACTAACAGTAGAAATAACCAGAACAAGCCGTCCAGTAACCTTAAAATGACGGGTAGCGTGCGCGTACGCGTCATTCGCAGCTTACTTGCCATTCAACAGGGTCAGTCACTCTCAAGTGTGCTTGATCCCCTACTAAATAGCTTACACGACGGTGATAAAGGCTTTGCCCATGCATTATTATTGACCACGCTGCGTCAGTGGCACGCACTTGCAAGGCTGCTCGATAGCTTAGCTGACAACCCTATCGATGAGATAGAGGTGCGCACCACTATTCAAGTGGGCCTAGTACAGCTGCTTTATTTAGAAGTAGCTGACCATGCCGCCATTCACGAAACGGTAGAAGCAGCCAAAGAGATTGAATTTGCGCGGGCCTCTGGTCTTGTCAATGCAATCTTGCGTAAAGTTGCCAAAAACACCAATAAATTCCGCAAAAAATGCGACAAAAACCATAGTTTGCCTAATTGGTTAGCACACCAGCTTAAACAAGATTGGAGTGATGAGTATGCAGCATTAACTCAAGGTCTACGCCAACCTGCACCGATGTTCTTACGGGTAAACACAGCCGTTAAATCAACCAATGAATACCAGCAAGTACTTACTGATGCCGACATCAGTACTGAATTGGTTGAGTTATCTAGTGGCTTACAATTAACTGATACCGTTAAAACTGCTATGTTACTGACTCAAGCATTACGCTTAGAACAAAGCACAGCGGTCAGTTTTTTACCCCAATTCGCAGAAGGTGTGGCGAGTGTGCAAGATATGCATGCCCAGCTTGCTGCTCCGCTGATAGAGCTTGCACTAACTGATAAGCTGGCTAAAGATCAGATAGCTGATAAAGTGAGTCAAAATGATAAGGCGTCTACAATCCAATTGTTAGATGCTTGTGCCGCCCCAGGCGGTAAGCTTGCCCACTGGTTAGAGCTATTAACAGCAGACAAAGAGTCGTCAATGTTTCATGTGAAACTTGATGATAGTACAAATAAAACCAATACCATTAAGCTCACGGCTATTGATAACGAAGCTCCGCGTATTAAGCGTATTTATGAAAATTTAGAGCGTTTAAATTTACAAAAGCATGATTTAGAAAGCTTAGCCAAGACTGATATCAAGCTTGACATCGTCTGCGCTGATGCGACGACATGGCAAGGTGGTTCTGAATCTAAAAAGCAAAAATCAAACCAAGACCGAGCAGTTTTTGATGCTATCTTGTTAGATTCACCTTGTACCGCGACTGGGGTGATTCGTCGTCATCCAGATATTAGCTTATTACGTCACGAAGAAGACATTGCCCAAACGGTACAGTTACAAGCGCAAATTTTAGATAATTTATGGCCACAAGTAAAAGTAGGCGGCTATTTGCTATATGTGACTTGCTCAATTTTAAAGCAAGAAAACGTTGAGCAAATGCAAGACTTTACCGCACGCCACCCCGATGCGACTGCTATCGAATTTGCGAAAGAGTGCAACTGGGGTATTGAGCAGGCGATCGGTCGCCAATGCTTACCGATTGATAGCGCAAGCGGTGATGGCTTTTATTATGCGCTGCTGCAAAAGACTGCTCAATAAAATAACACAATGACAGAACCTCATTCTCAGTCTTCTAAACGTATTGTGGTAGGCTAGTGTTTTTTGGCCGAACATAAACCTTTGCAAAAGCAACATGCTAAGCCAAGAATATTGGCCTATGACAGCTCATACGATTTTGAGATTTAAGTACTAAAGACTAACTTTAGACGTTTTAAGTAGGGATGCACTATGAAATATATCAGTACCCGTGGTCAGACAGCGCCAATGGATTTTAGTGATGTTCTATTGATGGGTCTTGCGCCAGATGGTGGTTTGATGCTGCCTGAGCACTATCCAAGTATTGATAGCGCTGTACTCGATGAATGGCGTACGCTTAGCTATCCAGAGCTTGCGCTAGCCATTATGCAGCGCTTTGCTACCGATATTCCTTATGCTGATTTAAAAGATATTATTGAGCGTACTTATACGACTGAAATATTTGGCAGTGCAGAGATTACGCCAGTGCGTCAGCTTGAGGACAATCTCTATATTCTAGGACTGTCAAACGGTCCAACTCTCGCGTTCAAAGATGTGGCGATGCAGTTTTTGGGCAATGCGTTTGAATACGTGCTTAAAAGAAAAAATGCCCGTATTACCATCATTGGTGCGACCAGCGGTGACACGGGTAGTGCGGCAGAATATGCACTGCGCGGTAAAGAAAATATCGAAGTCTTTATGCTGTCACCCCATGGCAAGATGAGCGAATTTCAGCGCGCGCAGATGTATAGCTTAACCGATGATAATATCCATAATATCGCTATCGACGGTATGTTTGATGATTGCCAAGATATCGTTAAAGCCTTACAACAAGATGCGGAATTTAAAGCCGCTTACAGTTTAGGTACAGTCAACTCCATCAACTGGGGGCGTATCTTAGCGCAGATTGTTTATTATTTTAAAGCCTACTTTGCGGTGACAAATAGCAACGATGAGCAAGTCAGCTTTAGCGTACCGTCTGGCAACTTTGGTAATGTTTGCGCAGGACACATTGCGCGCGAAATGGGGCTACCAGTTGACCGCCTTATCGTCGCGACCAATGAAAATGACGTGCTAAATGACTTCTTTAATCAAGGTGCTTACCAGCCACGAGCAACTGATAAAACCTATGTGACCTCAAGCCCTTCAATGGACATCTCTAAAGCGTCAAACTTTGAGCGCTTTGTTTATTTGTTACTAGAAAAAGACAGCGCGCGTGTTCATGAACTATTTGAAGGGGTAAAGTCTGGTCAAGGTTTTGATTTATCGGATGTGTTAGATGCTGTTAATACTCGTTATGGCTTTGCTGCAGGCAAGTCTACCCACGTTGACCGCCTGCAAACGATTAAATCTTTGTATGAAACATACAGCGAATTGGTTGACCCACATACTGCTGATGGTATCAAAGTTGCCAAAGAGCTACAGCAAGATGGCGAAGTTATCATCTGTGCTGAGACTGCTTTACCAGTCAAATTCGCAGATACGATTATTGAAGCCGTTGGTCAAATAGACATTGAGCGTCCTGCTCACACTGAAGGACTAGAAGACTTACCACAACATGTCATAGTGTTGAATAATAAAGCAGAGTTGGTCGCTGAACAGATTCGTCAGCATATAACGGCTGATTTGACGTAGCTTATAGACATAAGCTTAAATATTTCGTTTCACGTGAAACTTTGTCTATATTGAGAAAAGCCTTGCTTTCCGTACATCGGATAGTAAGGCTTTTTTTATCTTCTTCAATAGAGCTTATGAATTCATATTCTTTAGGTTGTATAAGATTTGAAATACATAATTATCCAGTTTGAAGCAGCTTGAATTTTTGTAAATAGATGTCTAGTTATATGCTATTGTGTATATAATTGTAATTTTAACTGTCTTATTACTCAATAAGCTATTCTAACAACTTGTTGGATTCAATCTTGCAAGGATAAGTAGTTGGATTCAATCTTGCAAGGATAAGTAGTAAAACAAAATCCTATTTACGCTGTACTTTAAAACTTGTGGATATAACCATGAAAACGAGCCGAAACTCTATAGCAAAAGCGCTGATTGCTACTGCTTTTAGTAGTGCAATGTTAATAAATACTGCTCACGCTAATAACCCACCGCCAACTATCAAAGCTGATGCACCTAACCGTTACATCGTCAAAAAAGGCGATACGTTATGGGATATTTCAGGTCGCTATTTAGATAGTCCATGGCGCTGGAAAGAGATTTGGGCCACCAATAAACAAATTAAAAATCCCAACCTTATCTATCCAAATGATGTGCTTATCTTATGCGTGATTCAAGGTAAAACGCTGATCGGTGTGGATACAGGTGAGGGCTGCGCAGGTATTGAAAGACAAGTAACAGGCAATGTGGTGGCTAGTACAGTCACAGTCACTTCAGTCGCCAATAGTATTCCGGCGATTCCACGTGCAGCGATCCAGCACTGGTTAGACAAGACAATTATCGTTAATCCAAAAGACTTTAATACTACCCCTTATGTATTAGCGTCCAAAAATCGTAACTTGATCACCGCTAGTGGCGATAAGATTTATACCAAAGGAATACCACTGATCGTTGGCCAACGCTACGGCGTTTATCGTGAAGGTGAGATGTATGTTGAACCTAGAACCCAAGAGGTCATTGGTCTTGAGGCGACGCAAGTAGCCACCGGCTTGGTAACGAGTGTTGAAGAGAATGGTGTGAGCAGTCTGCAATTGACGGACTCTTATGGCAAAGAAGTACGGGAAGGCGACCGCGTGTTTGTCGAATTAGACGACTCTATTCCGCCAGTATTCTATCCTGCGCCTGCCACTGTGAACCGTGGCGGATTGATCGTTCGAGTGATGGATTCAATCAGCTCTGCGGCGAAGGGTAGTGTGGTTGCTATCAACTTGGGTAGTAACCAAGGGGCTAAACCTGGTGATGTATTGACAGTCTATCGAAAAGGACCTTTAGTACGCGATACTATGGACAATGACACACCCGTACGCTTGCCAAGCGAGCCTGCTGGTATGGCAATGGTATTTAATACTTTTGATGATATTAGCTACGCTTATATTTTAAGCTCAGAGTTGCCTTTAAATGTCGGTGATCAACTGTTGCCACCACCTTACCTATAGTCTTTTATATTATATTGAGTAAAACCGTTATGACAGTACATCTACCTCCTCTATCAATTGAACAGCGTGCAATTTTGGCGCTATGGTATGAGGTGAATGCGTCATTATCTGCTTATCATAAACTTATCACGTCTTTTGGTGACGCGCAGCTTGCTTGGCATGCGACGGTAGAAGCATGGCGACAGTTGGGTATTCATCATACTCATCTCAAACGTCATGAGCAGCCAGATCAAACCCTTTCCAGTATTGACAGTATTCAGCAAGCGTTGCTAGAAAAACGCTATAGTATACTATTCGCCGATCAGCCCGATTATCCCTCCCAGCTTTTACAGTTATATGATCCACCGCCATTGTTATTTTATCGAGGTAATAGCGCACGTTTGCACCAAGCTCAAATCGCTATCGTCGGTAGTCGAAAGCCGACAGCACATGCGCAAAAGATCACTTTTGACATTGCGCAGTACTTAGCGCAAACAGGTTACGTCGTGACAAGCGGGCTTGCAATGGGTGTAGATAAGCGGGCACATCTAGGCGCACTGTCCCAAACAGACGTTGAACTTCAAGGCCGTACGATAGGGGTCATGGGTACAGGGATTGATGTGCATTATCCCAATCATCATGACAAATTGTTCGCACAAATTATCGAGCAAGGTGGTTGTATCATCAGTGAGCTGTTACCGCATACGCCGCCGCACAAACATACTTTTCCGCGTCGCAACCGCCTAGTCGCTGGACTGAGCTTGGCGACGATTGTGACCGAAGCGACTATTCAAAGTGGCTCCTTGATTACCGCGCGCCTAACCTCTGAGCAAGGCAAGCAAGTCTTTGCGATTCCAAGTCATATTGATAACAGTAATGCAGAAGGTTGCCATCATCTTATACGTGAAGGCGCGACGTTGATTTACCATCCCAAACAAGTCATAGAGGATGTTAATAATCAACTAGATTATGGTAGTCGCTTGCACAAAAGAGCCGTGAGAACCACATCAAATATTAGCCCCATTTCTCATTTGTCAGATCTAAATAGCCGCCCCGCTACCGCTACTCACTACTCACAATCATCTACCCTTAAGCCTTCTAGTAGCACTATAGACGTCGCTGAACATTTACAGAGTGTTTATGATCAACTTGACTGGCATGGACAGGATTTAGATGCATTGTTAGTGACCACCAAGATGGCTCCACCGCAGCTAATAGGCCAGCTGATGGAGCTTGAATTGTTAGGGGTTATCAGTGTGCAAGGCGGGCGCTACTTACGCGTCTAAAACTATTTCTTACTTAGCTTGAAGTTCTTCTTTATTCCAGTTATTGAGTATTTAAACCAAGAACAATTTTGGTAATTTCAAACTCTGCTATCCTAGTCTTTCTTTGTCATATGTTATTATGAGTGCTTAAACTCCTATCTTTTTGAAGCACTCAAGCCATGAAACAATCTGCATCCATCACTACTGATTCTGTCGTTCAAGCTGCTGATTGGCTTAAAGAAGGAAAGCTACTCGCTTATCCAACTGAAAGCGTCTGGGGTATCGGCTGTGATCCATTTAACCAAATGGCAGTGCAGCAGTTACTGGCTATGAAACAACGGCCAGTACATAAAGGTATGATTGTAGTCACTGATGATGTTCACCGCATAGCGTCACTATTAGATGACCTAAACGACAGTCAACGTCAAACGGTCCTTGAGAGTTGGTCTATGCACCCAGAAGCTATCTCAAAACAGGCTCATACTTGGTTACTGCCCTTATCAAAACAGCTGACTGTACCTATTCCGTCATGGATTACTGGAGAACACGATAGTGTGGCCGTACGTATTATTGCCCACCCTGTAGTCCAACAGCTATGCACGCATATGGTTTCACCAGACAACCCTTACGGCTTTGTTGTGTCGACGAGCTGTAACCCTTCAAGAAAACCTCCAGCATTAACGTTAAATCAAGCACAGGCTTATTTTCTTGATGACAATAAACACAGTAATCTGGACAAACGAGTGCATTATCTAACGGGAGATACACTAGGTTATAAGTTACCAAGCCAGATCGGAGATGCCTTAACAGGAAAAATAATCAGATAGCATTTAAATAAACTATTCATATTTTTTTTGTCACGTTTCTACCAGTCTGTTACCTAAGAATTAATTACCTAAATTAAGTCTGTCTTATCCTATGTTTCTTTCTATGCAGCTGCCAAATTACATATTCTAAATCTGTACTGAAGTAGTTACTTCTACAATTATCCTATTGTTTTTATAGCTTATTTTTTGTCACACTGTTCATTATGTGATAAACATTTAGGGAGTTGGGTATGAATATTCTAATCAGTGGGGGTTCAGGGTTTTTGGGTAGTGCATTTAGTCGTGAGCTGATGACACGTTACCGCGCACAAGATAAAGCGCTGCAGATTACTTGGCTTACCCGCGATAGCAGCCAAGCACACCCTGACGATATCGAGATGATGACTTATGATGAGTTTGCAGAGACTGATAAAAGCTTCGATGTGTTTCTCAATCTAGCAGGTGCTGGAATAGCAGACTCGCGCTGGAGTGATGAGCGCAAAGAAACACTGCTTGCCAGCCGTGTGAAGCCTACCGAGTCAATATTAGCATTTATTGCACACAGCAGCGCCAAGCCCAAACTCTTAGTTAGCGGTTCAGCCATTGGCTGGTATGGCACGCAAGGCGACAAACCGTTGACTGAAAATAGCGACTTTAAGACGGATTTTGCTCATAAATTATGTGATGATTGGGAGCAGTTGGCGCTCAAAGCCACTCAATATGGCGTACCGGTAGCTATTGTGCGCACTGGTGTGGTGATCCATCCGGAAGGCGGTATGCTAGGAAAACTTCTAACGCCATTTAAGATGGGCGTCGGCGGCCAATTAGGTGATGGCAAGCAAATCATGAGCTGGGTCAGTCGTGAAGACTGGGTGGGGGCTGCGATATTTATTATTGAAAAACATCTTACTGATAATATATCCAGCCAAGATATGCAGGACAATACGTTAAAAACCACAAACGATACGCCCGCGTTGGTATATAACTTCACGGCGCCTAACCCAGTGACCAATCATACTTTTACCAAAGCGCTTGGATCTTGGTTAAATCGTCCAACGTTTTTTACGTTACCAGAGTTTTTACTAAAGCTTATGTTCGGTGAGATGTCGACATTACTCATTGATGGACAAAAGGTATTGCCGCAAGCTCTACAAAATGCAGGCTATACGTTTAAGCAGCCGACGTTAAAGCAGGCATTAGAAGCGCAATAGTAATAAGATAACAAAAGTCATAAAAAATGATTTTGTTTCATGTGAAACATAGGGGGGGGGTTAAGAGGGCAACTGTCTAAATAGTATGGCTAACCCAAATAAATATGCAAAACCTATGAGATTTAATGAAATAAAATATCTGTATCTAGCGCGTAAGAATACTGGCGTAAGATAGCCTCACCTTTATTTGATCAGATATTACTATGTGGGTTTTCTTTGTTGTCCTCACCCAATTACTAGCGTTAACGACTAGTGTCATCTTATGGTGGCTCATTAAACCAAAACGTTCGATAGTAAAAAAAGCAATTATAGCGTCCGTTTTTATTATTAATAATGTGATGCTTATTTATGGGCTTAGTGATTTTTGGCTTGCCCCTTTTCATGTCTATTTAGTCGTGGGTATTTTGCAAGGCTTTATGATCTATGCTGCGCTGATTACCGTATTTATTGCTCTGATATATGAGAAGTTATTGAACGCTCAGCGCAGGCCTACGCTTATACGTAGCGTTGGGATAATGATATATATTGGCATTGTGAGCTTAGCTGTATTTAATGCCTACTCGCCAGTGGTTCATCAACTGACGGTTACGACGACCAAACCATTAGATGAGTCGATAGATATTGCTTTAGTATCCGACACACACTTAGGTAGATGGTTTGGCAATCGACAGATAGATAAATTGGTCAGTCTCATCGATGCTCAGGATGCTGACATGGTGGTGCTGGCAGGCGACGTGATGAATGATACTACTATCTATTATGACAAAACCAACATGCATGAGCATTTATCAAAACTACGCGCACCGCTTGGCGTGTATGCAGTGTTAGGCAATCATGATTATTTGGGATACGAAGAAGCAATCGCAGAAGCGGTGACAAATGCAGGTATCATCGTACTTGATAATGAGAGTGTGTTGCTTAATGACTCGGTGTGGTTAGTGGGACGTTCAGACGATGTGGATTCGACGCGCTTATCAGCGTCAGAATTACTGACGAAGGTCGATACCGATAAGCCGACTGTGTTTTTAGAGCATCGTCCTACAGCGCTAGAAGAGATTAGTGATTTGCCTGTAGATTTGCACTTATCGGGACATACACATGGCGGACAGATATTTCCGTTGACGCTGTTAAAGCAGTGGTTTCAACCGCTAGTGCACGGCACCAAAAACATAGAGGCTACGCAGTTTTTGGTATCTTCAGGCTATGGGTTTGGTCCTGTACCATTTAGGTTGGGGACACGGTCTGAGATATGGATGATCAGGTTACAATCCGCTCTATAAACTGCTCCAATAAGTGACCTAACGTATATGTTAAAAGCCTCTACTATATAAGCATAGTAGGGGTTTTTTATACGTTACCAAACTTCCGCTTAAACTTCTTTGTCTAGTCTAAATCTCTTTACATACCAAAATCATTCTGGAACTACTCATGCGCAACGCGTTTTTTATCACTATTTTTGTACTGTTGCAGCTTTTTAGTTTAGGAGCGACGCTAAGTTTACAGTGGTGGTTACAGCCGTGGACGACGACCACTATACAAACTGTTGTCATGGTAACTATATTTATCATTACCAATGGTTTGCTGCTGCTGAGTGTCAAAAGAGTGTTTGCCAATAGCTATCGCTGGGTCAGTGGTTGGATGTTGTTCATGCATTTTCTCGTACTTACTGCGTTATTGACCAGCTTGTTATACGGTGGTTATTGGCTAATAGTAACCTTTACTGACTACCGCATTCTTAATCCTTCGGTCGTGGCAACGGGGTGGCGAGCACTTGCTCTGCTTATCTTTATCGGTTTGTTTGTTTATGCTTTATATAGCGCCTACGTACCTGTTGTACGCAAAAAAACGATTTATATCAACAAACCAATGGTAGGGCAATTACGTATCGCGGTCGCCAGTGATTTGCATATTGGTCGACTCTTTGGTAGCGGTGCGATAGATAGGCTACGCCACCTTGTCGTTCAGTCCGAAGCGGATATACTATTGATGCCAGGCGATATTATGGATGATAATACCGACGCATTTATTGCCTACGATATGCAGGCAAACTTAACTGAACTATGTGCTAGCCTGCCTTATGGGGTTTATGCGACGTTAGGTAATCATGATTTGTACGGGCATGAACAGCCCATTAGTCACTCGCTGCGTAGTGCTGGCGTGCATTTATTGAACGATGATGTAGTCTGCTTGACGCATCAAGGGCAACCGATTTGGTTGGTTGGTCGTTTCGATAATCATAAGCGTGAGCGCGTAGCGACGACAAAGCTACTGGCGCAAGTAAATGTAGATGAGCCCATCATATTACTAGACCATCGCCCTAGCGATATCGTTGAGCATAGCCAGTTATCCATTGATTTACAAGTGTCAGGACATACTCATAATGGACAAGTATTTCCCGCCAACTTTATCGTCAATGCGATTAACCGTCTAGGTTACGGTTATGAAGCGATTGGTCGTGGACACTTTGTGGTGTCCTCCGGCTATGGCTTTTGGGGTATCCCTTTTCGCTTGGGTTCGCGTTCAGAGATTTGGTTAATCACTCTTAGCGGTAAGTAGTTGGCGGACAAAGCTGGCAAACTTGTCAATAATATCAGTCGTCTCATGACCAACACCTTTATGAATACTCATTAAATGAATGAAGCCATGCGGCGCGCCTAGCACAGTGTAGGTCTTAGTCGCGATACGACTATCTTGTAATTGGTCAGCGTAAACGAGAGCCTCATCACGTAAGATATCTAATTCAGCCGCTACAATGTAGCTAGGACACATGTGCGCATTGTGACCATGCATGGGTGAAGTAAGCGGATGTGAGCCTGTCAAAGTACTATGTTGCATGTAAGCGGTGTCAAACACTTCGACATCATTGTAATCGAGCAATAACCCTTTACCATATAAGGCCCAGCTAGGGTAATTTGCCTCAATATCGGTGACAGGGTAAAGAGGTAGCTGAGCAAGTGGACGGGGTAAACGTTGCAACTTATTAATGATATCTTCTGCATCTAGCCCTAGATTAAGCCATTGCGTAGCGTCTGGCGCAGTGATCTGCTGGGCGACCAAGATGGCCAAGCAACCACCAGCACTGTCACCTGATAATACAATACGCGATGGCAATGCACCCAAAGTATGGCAGTGCTTAGTTAGCCATTCATAAGCAGCCAAGCAGTCTCTGAGGGCAGTTGGGGCAGCGTGCTCTGGCGCCAAACGATAGTCGACACTCACCACAGGCCAACCTGTTTGTCTGCAGACCGTGTGACAAAACTCATGATGAGTATCAAGGTCGCCAATACAAAACCCGCCGCCATGAAAGAACAGCATGACCGTTTTATCGCGATTAGTTTCATCATTACCTTGCTTATGCTGTTGGTAGCAACGCACCGTCATATCATCGCCTTCAGCGTTCGCTATTATGTCATCTTGCCAGCGAACCGTTGTGCCAGTTTTTGCATTGCGTTGTGTACGAGTTTTTGTGTTGAGCGCAATCGGCAGTCTTGACTGTTTATCTATCTGTTGCCAGACGTCTGCGCTTGCATAGCGATTGCATCAGCTGCAAATTTATGACGCAGTGTTGGCAAGCTATCGAGGCTTAACGGGCGTTTAAGCTTATTACTTAGCGCCATAATCAAACGCATGTGAGCATCAGCATGGGGATATTGCTGATTATCGGCACCATGAAGAAGAATATTTAGCCTCTCAAGTAAAGGCGTAGGTAGTGTCTCGAGGTTTTTTAATACATGATGGAGATGATGCTTTTTATAAGGTGCTGTTATATGACGAAACTCCTTAGGACAATGTTTATTTAGCTGATTGGTGAACAGTCGGTTATCCTTTGATGAATGGTGTTCTGACGTGTCACAGCTTGTCCGTTTACGCAAAGACTTAATAGCATTGGTTGCTTTATTTGTCAGCACATTATTAGATAATTTTGGTAGAACAGTCATAGTATTCCTTAGTAAATTCAATAAAAGAAAGATAGCTTGTAGAAGGCAGATTGGTAGAGGGCAGTCAACTTGTGGTGCTACGCGCTACTTATCGTTGGTTTTTGTCGTCCTTTATGCTTGTCAGTATCTATGAAAACTCATTATTTCATCAAAAGCCAAAAATTCATCTCATTTAGGCTTGAAATTTGCGCCTAGGGTCTTTATCAAGCAGCTATCAGAACATAATTATACTGAGCGTTTATTTGTAAGAAATCCAAGATTCACGGTTTTATCTTATATTAAGTTTAAGACTCATTACTAAAATCATAAGGAGCTATTATGACTGAACAAGCACCCAATCACGAGTTTGACACCAATGATCCAAAAGCAGCTCAAAGCAATATTGAGCGTGAAGAAAGTCTTTTAGAGGAAACCATGAACGAGTTTGATCCAGAAAATAATTCAGGTTCAGACAATACAGTTAAAAACGATATTGATATCGATGCTTTTCATGCACGTATTGCTGAGCTTGAAGGTGAAGTAAAACAAGCCAAAGAAGGTACGGCTCGTGCCAATGCTGAAGCTTATAATGCGCAGAAGCGTATGGAACAAGAAACTGATAAAAGTAAAAAATTCGCCCTACAAAAATTTGCCAAAGATCTACTAGAGATCGTTGATAATTTAGAGCGCGCTATCGAGAGCGCTACTGATAACGACCCGGTGACTGAAGGTGTGCAGTTGACTCATAAAGCGCTACTTGCGGTCCTTAATAGACATGGCGTAGAGGTGGTCGATCCACAAGGTGAAAAATTCAATGCAGACTTTCATGAAGCAGTCGGTATAGATGCTGATGCTGAAGCGGATACCGTTGGTACAGTATTGCAAAAAGGCTACAGTTTAAACGGTCGTCTATTGCGTCCAGCTATGGTACGTGTTGGTCAGTAAGTGGAGTAGAAATAGGTATAAGCCTTATTAAAAGTAGGGATATTCACAAAACTTCACACAAAACCAAGTTATTGTACTGTCATTGACTTGAAAAACTACAAACACAAACCGATATAAAGCAACAAGTGACCAGTTAAGGTCTGATACCCCAAAACTAGTGGCTTATGTGAGTAACTTGGACTAATACTCAAACCGGTAATATAGTCTTGTTATTTAAACGGCTAGTGTGGGTAAGTAACAATCTTATAATCAGTAATTTAGAATAAATTTGGAGTAATTAATTATGGGTAAAGTAATTGGTATTGATTTAGGTACAACTAACTCATGTGTAGCCGTAATGGAAGGCGATTCAGTTAAAATTATCGAAAACGCTGAGGGTACACGTACAACGCCATCTATCGTCGCTTATAAAGATGACGAAACGCTTGTTGGTCAATCAGCTAAGCGTCAGGCAGTGACCAATCCAAGCAACACTTTGTTCGCAATCAAGCGTTTGATTGGTCGTCGTTTCGATGACAAAGTGGTGCAAAAAGACATCGGTATGGTGCCATACAAAATCGCTAAAGCAGATAATGGCGATGCTTGGGTCGAAGTTAACGGTAAAAAATTAGCGCCGCCACAGGTTTCTGCTGAAATCTTGAAAAAAATGAAAAAAACAGCAGAAGACTATCTTGGTGAGAGCGTGAGTGAAGCAGTTATTACTGTTCCAGCTTACTTTAATGACTCACAGCGCCAAGCAACCAAAGATGCGGGTAAAATCGCTGGTCTTGACGTAAAGCGTATTATCAACGAGCCAACCGCAGCTGCACTTGCTTATGGTATGGATAAAAAACAAGGCGATAGCACAGTTGCTGTTTATGACTTGGGCGGTGGTACCTTTGACGTATCAATCATCGAAATCGCTGATGTCGATGGCGAGCAGCAGTTTGAAGTACTAGCGACCAACGGTGACACATTCCTTGGTGGTGAAGACTTTGACTCAGCCTTGATTGAATACCTAGTTGCTGAATTCAAAAAAGAGCAAGACGTTAACCTAAAAGGTGACTCTCTTGCGATGCAGCGTCTAAAAGAAGCGGCAGAAAAAGCAAAAATTGAACTATCAAGCGCGCAAAGCACTGAAGTGAACTTACCTTACATTACTGCTGATAGTAGCGGTCCTAAGCATTTGGTAGTGACCATCAGTCGCTCAAAACTTGAGAGCCTAACTGAAGACTTGGTTCAGCGTACTATGGGTCCTTGTAAAATTTCTCTTGAAGATGCTGGTATCAAAGTTGGCGATATCGACGATGTAATCTTAGTCGGTGGTCAGACTCGTATGCCACTAGTACAGAAAAAAGTGGAAGAGTTCTTTGGTCAAGAGCCACGTAAAGATGTAAACCCTGATGAAGCGGTAGCCGCAGGAGCTGCTATTCAAGGTGCCGTATTGTCTGGTGACAAAACTGACGTACTACTACTTGATGTAACGCCATTGACACTCGGTATCGAAACGATGGGCGGTGTGATGACCCCAATCATTGAGAAGAACACAATGATTCCGACCAAGAAATCACAAGTATTCTCAACGGCCGAAGACAATCAGCCTGCAGTAACGATTCAGGTTTATCAAGGTGAGCGTAAAATCGCTAACCAAAACAAACAGCTTGGCCGTTTCGATTTGACAGACATTCCACCAGCACCACGTGGTCTGCCACAAATCGAAGTTACCTTTGACATCAACGCTGACGGTATCATGAATATTTCAGCGACTGACAAAGGTACTGGTAAAGCACAAAGCATCCAAATCAAAGCGGATTCTGGTTTGTCGGATGAAGAAGTCGAACAAATGGTGCGTGACGCTGAAGCAAACGCTGCTGAAGATGAGAAGTTTGCCAACTTAGCACAAGTTCGTAACGAAGCTGATGGTCGTATCCATGCGGTTCAAAAAGCCTTGAAAGAAGCAGACGATAAAGTGACTGACGAAGAAAAATCGACAGTAGAGGCTGCTATCTCTGATCTTGAAACAGCGACCAAAGAAGATGATCACGATGACATCAAAGCCAAGCTTGAAGCACTAGACAATGCATTCTTGCCAATCAGCCAAAAGATCTACGCAGATAGTGGCGCAGGCGCTGAAGGTATGGACCCAGGTCAGTTCCAACAAGAGACTGAATCAGCTGATGCCAGCCAAGCGAATGACGATGTAGTCGATGCTGAGTTTACTGAAGTAGACGAAGACAAAAAATAATACCAAACCCAAAAACGCGATTAGCTGTGGCAAACACGCTAAGTCTACTCAATGTAGTACTTATGCTTGTTTTCCTTGCTACTCAAGTTTTTGAAAATGGTAGAATCAATACGAATTGATAAGTAGTTAAATAAAAAAAGTTAATACGAATTGATAAGTAGTTAAATAAAAAAAGTTAAATGAAAAAACGCATCCTTTGGGGTGCGTTTTTTTATGGCCTCAATTTTATCATTACTACTATACCTTTGGGGTGCGTTTTTTTATGGCCTCAATTTTATCATTACTACTATAGATTATAAGATTAAGGTCTAAAAGCGCTCACTATCAGTACTTCATAAGTCAAGCTGACACAAGCATGACCTTCTTCATCTGTTGCTGAAAAGTGTTGCCAATAGTCTCGCTCAAATTGTTGCAAACGCGCTTTTGTCCATATAAAGGGCTGAGAATTGGCTGATTGCGTTTGCGTTTGCGTTCGATTGGTTGACACTCCTGTGAGTTTCATATGTTTTAATACTGCATAAGGGGTTGCAAACAACAAATCAAAACGCTGAACTGAAAGCTCAATATTTTCAAAGCCAGTACTATCCAACGCTAACTGCCATTTATCATTATCTGGATAGGTAAGTCCTTGACCAGTGAGAGTCTTAATTTGCAAAAAGTTATTGGCGGTAAAAGTGCTAAACAGCAACTGGCCGCCAACTTTTAATCGAGGTGCTGATTGCGAGACAAAGCTCAATGGATTATCGAACCATTGCACCGCATTGGCACTAATTATCAAGCTATGAGCTCCTTCAAAATCTAAGGTTTCGGCATCGCCAATAGCAATCTGAGCGGTGGGTAGGATTAATTGCAAGGTCGCTGTCTGCTCAGTACATAACTCGTTGATTAGCCAATGCTGGCTTTGAATGTAGGCAGCTAGTAGGCGTGTCATTTGGCCAGTACCTGCCCCAATTTCTAACACACTGTCTTGCTTATCATGAGCAATATTAGCCAGTAAAGCTCGGCATGCTTGCTGCTGAATATGAGCATGCTGGTCATAGTCATATGCGTTACCAAAATGGCGAGCGATGGTTTGTTTTCTGCTGCTAAAACGAGAATGCGTGGCAAGTATTTCCATATGGCTTAGTACATCCAATTTAGTCAATTGTTGCTTGATATAGTCAATCTTATAAAAATCAGCTACGGTTTGAGCATACTTTTACTGGCCTCTCTTGTCATCAAATTATTTTGAACCAGCTGGAGTAGAGGCTCTGTCAAACATCAGTCCTCAGTATCTTCTCAATCATAATTGTTGTATTAGCCGCTCACAGTCTTCACTTGTCAGTTTGGC
This sequence comes from Psychrobacter sp. ENNN9_III, assembly GCF_001462175.1. Classification (NCBI taxonomy): domain Bacteria; kingdom Pseudomonadati; phylum Pseudomonadota; class Gammaproteobacteria; order Moraxellales; family Moraxellaceae; genus Psychrobacter; species Psychrobacter sp. ENNN9_III. The sequence continues at coordinate 12,187 of NZ_LNUO01000184.1, read as the reverse complement.
ATTCATAACCAGACGAATACGAGCGGTGTTGGAAGGAACCGTAGGCGGTCTAATAGGCAGCGCATAAAATCCTGCTGCTTGTAACTGCTGTGCTTTGGCAATCGTGCGCGCATTGTCCCCTAATAGGTAAGGCACAATAGGTGACTCATAGGTTACATTTTGACGGATAGGCGTTGTTTGCTGTGACTGATTGATGGCTTGGCTAATTTTTGTAGATAACTTGGTTAAGTGGTTGCGTTGGTCATTAAGTGTTGGCATTTTTGCTAAAATAAAGCGTGTCCATGCATGGTTTATTGGGGGTAGGGCGGTGCTAAATATCAAAGGACGCATATGGTTAATCAGCCATTGTTTGACGACATCATCACACATAATATAAGCTCCGACTGAGGCAAAGGCTTTGCCAAATGTGCCAACCAAGTAATCAATGTCTGCCAACGTCTGTGTCTCTTCTGCCAGCCCTAAGCCCGTCTCACCTAACACACCGATCGCGTGCGCCTCATCGACATACAACTCAATGCGAGCATCTTTAGCCTTTAATTGTACCAACTGAGGCAAATCCGCACGGTCACCATCCATACTAAAAACGCTTTCAGTGACGATAATGATGCGCTCAACAGTAGGCCCTGCTTGCTCAATAAACTTGGCCAGATGCTCATAATCATTGTGACGGTAGCGGCGATAGCTGACAAGTTTGTTTTGGCTTAGGCGTAGACCGTCAATGATACTGGCATGTACCAGTTTGTCTGCCAACACAAGCGTGTTGACTGGTAGAGTGGTCAATGCTGGCAAAATCCCAATATTGGCGTGATAACCACTATTCAATACCAATACAGACTTTGGGGTAGTTATTCCTTGCTGATACACGGCAGTCTGATACCATGCTTGCATTTCAGACTCTAACGCTTGTAACTGGGTATCGTTTCCTGTGAGTAGTCGTGATGAAGTCGCACTCATCCTAGGTAGTTGTGCCGCTGGCAATTGTGCTAGTTGCTCAAAAAATTCAGCTTGCATCTCACTATCACTGCCCAACCCAAGATAGTCATTATTGGCAATATTAAGCAGCGTATGACCATTATGCACCACGTAGCGCCCCTGATGCTCTAGGCTTGGCAGATGTCGATATTGCTGCTGAGACTTTAGATGCGTTAGTGTTTCATGCAGTTGCCCTACGATAGAACTGGTCATATATAGATATTCCTTTACCTTGTTTTTGTTTTTTTGACGTTAAATATGCAATCAATGAGTGGGAAGTATTGCACAAAATCGCTACTTGTAACAAAAAATTTCATATCATGGAGTTTGTAACCCATGTGATGACAAACACTTTCAAATCTTAACTCTCACACCATTAAACACTGACAGAGTGTTCGAAATAGTTTGTTATTATATATTCATCGTTAGCAAACAAGGCGATATGGCTATAACGGCCAACACTAATAACTAACTTGTTTGTCAATTTTGTTTGAAGGAGATAGCAATGAAAACTCTACAAAAAACGTTACTTGCACTAGCAGCTGGTTCTTTATTAAGCGTAAGTGCACAAGCTGCTGTATCATATGGTAATGGTTATACTGGTCAGCCGTATGTCGGTGTAAAAGTTGGTCAATTTGATTTAGACGTTAATGGTGCTGATGATCCTACCGCATATGGTGTCTATGGTGGTTACAACTTCGATCCTAACTTCGGTATTGAAGCTGAGTATGTAGGTTCAGATGACGCTGATTATAGAAATGGCGACATCGATGCCAAAACCTATGGCGCCTATGGTACTTACCGTTATGCTTTCCCAAATACTGCCTTATATGCCAAAGGTAAAGTAGGTATTGCTAAAACAGAAGTGGATCGCGATTACACAACAGCTCTAGGACGCGTTTCTGTTTCAGATGATGATACCAGTCTTGCAGGTGGCGTAGGTTTAGGCTATGCAATCAACCAAGATTTCAACGTTGAAGCTGAATATGCGGTAACTGGTAGCGATGCTGACCTTATGACAGTAGGTGCCCATCTAAAATTCTGAGTTTATTGATAAATAATTTTAGAAAACTAGATACTAAATCTTAGTAGAATAAAAAAACGATCACTTTATGTGGTCGTTTTTTTTTGTTTATAGCTTTTAATATAAAATTATGTTTGGCATATAGTAGATAATGAAAACTATTGGTATCATGTTGATTTTTAAGACATTATCTATTGCCAAAATGTGCTACATTAAAAGTTAGAACTGCAAAGGAGGGTACGCTGATGATTGAGACTATTTGGATGATTGAACCTTGGCACTGGCTGGTATTGGGTTTTTTATTAATGATTGCTGAGATATTTATTCCCACCTTTGCAAGCCTTTGGTTTGGGGCTGCTGCCGTTATTGTTGCCGCTATATCATGGCTGCTACCTGTTCCTTTGATATTGCAGGTCGTTATCTGGTTAGCGTTGTCAGTATTGTTCATGTTTGCTTGGGTTAAGTATATAAAACCATTATCGATAGATCGTACCAAAGCTGGATTGGGCGGCGGGGTAATCATCGGTGAAACTGGTATGATTATAGTCAAACCGCAAGCAGGCAAGTTGGGGGTGGTACGATTCAATGTACCAATTGTGGGCGCAGATGAATGGTCGTGCCGAACAAATGATGAAACGGTTGAAGTGGGTGATCGGGTTGTGGTGACAGATATAAGCGGTAATGAGCTAATTGTCGCACCAACTAGGCGTATAGAAGCTCAAGCGATCAATCGTCCCAATATCGCTCCCACTGTTGAGAGTCCTTCTGTTGCAGTTAAAGCAAAGTCTAGCAGACTAAACCTTAATAAACCTGGACTTGATAGAGATCGATTGAAAAAAAAGTTTATGGATAAGTAGTTTAACGGACGATTTGATTATTCATATTCAATTAGTAGCATAGAGTATTATCTCCTTTTTATCATAGTCATTACTTGTCATACCATACGATACATCGGAGTTGTAAATATTAAATAAATAGGACGTTGCTGCTCCATTTATAGCAATGGTTCAAGGAGAGTGTTATGAATAACATCATAAATAGTATGAATGGGCTTAGTATTGTGATGGTGGTATTGATTGCCCTAGTCATTTTTACCGTTTTCAAAAGCGTGTGTATCGTACCGCAAGGGTACAAATGGGTGGTGCAGCGTTTGGGTAAATACCAGCAAACGCTAGAGCCTGGCTTTAGTCTCATTATTCCCTTCGTAGACAGAATTGCTTATAAGGTCACGACCAAAGACATTGTGCTCGATATTCCCTCACAAGAAGTCATTACTCGCGATAACGTGGTCATCATCGCAAACGCGGTGGCCTATATCAATATCATGCGTCCAGACAAGGCAGTCTACGGTATCGAAGATTATGAGCATGGTATCCGTAATTTGGTACAGACTTCCTTGCGTTCGATCATCGGTGAGATGGATTTAGATAATGCGTTATCTAGTCGCGATGAGATCAAAGCACTACTCAAGCAAGCGATCTCAGAAGACATTGCCGACTGGGGTATTACCCTCAAGACAGTTGAGATCCAAGACATCAATCCTTCCTCGACCATGCAAGCATCAATGGAAGAGCAAGCAGCGGCAGAGCGTCTACGCCGTGCAACAGTGACCCGTGCTGATGGTCAAAAGCAAGCAGCTATCCTAGAAGCCGATGGCCGTCTAGAAGCGTCACGCCGTGATGCTGAAGCGCAAGTGGTGCTTGCTAAAGGTTCAGAGGAGTCCATTCGCCTTATTACCGCTGCTATGGGTGACGAAGAGATGCCTATTGTCTACTTACTTGGTGAGCAATATATCAAGTCGATTCGTCAATTGGCTGAATCTGACAACTCAAAAATGGTGGTATTGCCAGCTGATATCTTAAGTACAGTTAAGGGTATGGTTGGTGATAAGTTAAAAGTTTAACAGACGATAGACGACTATGAACGTACACGAAAAAGACCTCAACTGAGGTCTTTTTTTATAACTGATAATTGGCCCTATGTTTCATGAGCCTAGATGACTTTTGAAAAGCGATCTTTATGTTTTGTCTCAAGATACTCATCAAATACCATGGCCACGTTACGCCCTAATAGGCGTCCTTTTGGTAATACACGAATGCCAGCTGCGTCCATATCAACAAGCCTATCTTTTTGCATCTCATCCAATTGTTGAATTTCCTCAATAAAGTAAGTAATAGCATCAATACCAAATTTTTGATTGACGTCTTTAAAGTCAATATAATCGTGACAGAGCAGGTTCATGATGACATACTCACGCAAGCGATCTTTAATAGAAGTCTTGATGACTTTTACCGCTGGCATGATAGCAGGGTTGCTCTGCGCAGCCTCGATACTGGCTTGATAAGCTTGTAGATCGGTATCGTTTTGTAGGATATAGCGGGTATTGGCATTGGCAATTTGACTGATGGATGAGACACCAAAACCTAGTAAATCGCAGTCACCCATGATGGTATACCCTTGGAAGTTACGATGCAGCTTGCCTTCGCGCTGTGCGACAGCCAACTCGTCATCAGGCTTGGCAAAGTGGTCGATACCGATATATTGATAACCCGCTTCGGTCAGCGTATTGATGGTATTGCCAAGCATAGTGAGCTTAGCCGCTGGATCTGGCAGGTCTTCCTCTTTAATTTGACGCTGAGCTTTAAAGCGCTCTGGCAGATGCGCATAGTTAAATACCGACAGACGATCTGGCGACATCTCGATGATACGGCGTACGGTTGTGTCCAAGGTAGCAGGCGTTTGATGTGGCAGACCATAAATTAGATCAATATTAATAGAGTGAAAGCCCAATTCGCGCGCTTCAGTGAGTACGTTTTCAATCAATTCTGCTGAATGCACACGATTGACCGCGATTTGTACAGTCTCGTCTAAATCTTGTACGCCCAAGCTGACTCGGTTAAAGCCAAGGCTGCGCAATACTTTTAAGGTCTCGCCACTTAACTCACGTGGATCAATCTCAATAGAATAATCACCTTCATTTTCAGGCAAAAACTCAAACTGGGTCTGCAAAAACTCCCACAGTTGTACCATCTCTTCATCACTTAGAAATGTTGGCGTGCCACCACCTAAATGTAGCTGCTTGACGAGTGGTTTATCACTACCATCTGGCACCGCTAATAAGCGACGTTTGTGTTTAATCTCTTTGATGAGATATTGTAGATAATCTCCTGAGTCGCTGTTTTTTTTGGTAATTATTTTATTACAGGCGCAGTAGTAGCAAAGGTGACGACAAAATGGAATATGAAAATATAGAGATAATGGAGCGCGAGCTTCACGGTTTTGCAGAATTTTTGTCTCAAGGCCGTCAGGTATAGGGGAAAATTCTAAAGCGGTTGGGTAGGAAGTATAGCGTGGTCCTGAGCGATTGTATTTATTGATAATCGCCTCATCGAATGCGGGTAGCTGCTTGGTCATTATGCTGCCGCGCGTACTGGCATACGGATTGTCTGGCTGCATGACAGGGCGTACTGTAGTCGGCTGCTCGTTAGCACGGTTATAAGGCTGCTGGATGTTTTGTTTTGAATAGTCCGTCATGCGACACTCCTCGTTTTGACCATAATATTGATGGCTGTTACATGGTTAACCGCTAACTATGTACCTATTTTATGCAAGTTTGACGACAGTTAAGAGAGTAGTTATTTATCGCAACGTTTGCATATAAATAAACAGACGTTAGTATAACAAGTCCTTACTCATAGTGGGGACTCGATAAGTTTTTTAATCACTTAAAGATTGCCTATTTTTTTTAATAAAAAAGACCCCAGCGTTTATCTGAGGTCTTATGTATGTCTTTAACAATACTTACTTCAATTTACCTAAGGGCTATTCTCTTAATTGAATCTTATTACCAACTGCTTGATTGGAGATTTCACTAGCGCTAAAAGGCAAACGAATCCAATCTTTATTTGAATAGCGTCGTGTTTGATCACGGTGATAAGGTCGCGTGCTATCTGAAGCTTGTGAATAAGCTAGTAACGCTTCTACGACTGGCCCTTTATCATCGAAGGTAACTGTCTGCATGTACGTAGGACCATGAGTGATTGGCCCATATGTGCCATCGTCATTTTGGCTTGAGCTTGCGACATTAAATATGCCTTCACGGCCAAGTCCACCATGCATAGGAATCTTTTCACCATTATTACTAGCGTCGATGACATATTGTAAATCTGCCAATGACGCATCAAGGGCTATGTTTTTGTCATTGAAAAAGACAATAGCATCTCCCAATGCTGTACGTGTATTTTCATCAATGATAAGGCCACGAGGGGTATTGATAGGGTCGTTGATATCGAATTTTACCCTAAACACATCATCAGTGGTTTCATCGAAGTTGACGTTGCGCCAAAACTCTCTAAACACGTGAGCGCCTTTACTATCAAGATTGTCACGGCGATCCCAGTTACTTAGGACAGTACAAGCTTCTGTGCCGTTGATGGTACTCCCATTGGACAGTGACAGTACTGGGTTGGCTGTACAATCTGCCAATACATCATCAAGCACCAGCTCAGCTGCATAGCTGCGATTACCATAGACGACGTCTTGCATATTATCTAAGGTAAAGGTATTGCCGCCTAGACCGTCTGAGTTATCAAGGCGATCTAATATCTGCGTCAGACCCATACGAGAGCGCAGCAGCAGTGGTACGCCATCTACTGCGTTGGCACCTAAGAATGGAGCTAGGCGGCGACGTAGGAGCGGTGAAAACCCTGTCAATGGCTGCTCAGGATTGCTGAGCCAGTAGCTATCATTTGAGTTGGCAACGTAGTCATCACGAATCAAATAAGGTAGGTTTGAGCGTCCAAAAATGCCTGCCTGCGGTGAGTCGGCATCATTGCCCCACTCGCAAGCGGCTGTACTACCATTAAGAGCTGGCAAGTCTGCTGCAATCAAAGCACCAAGGACTGGGCCAAAATTAGCATTGCTACAGGCCTCTAGCTTAGCTTTAGTGACATGCGGTACGGTTGATATATCTGCATATAATGCTTTGCCATGGCGGTCAGTGGCGATGGTATTGACAAACCCAAGACCTAGTATGTCCTGCATTCTATCCTTCAGGTCTTCAACGCTACTCGCTTGGTTCATACTACGCCATTGATTCAATGCACGCGGATTCTCAGAAGCTGCATCACGAATGGTAAAAGCTAGGTTGTTTGCGCCCCATGCTGGCAGTTTGTCGTTCAGTAAGTTTACAGCGAGCATCGGCCCATACTGTGATAAATAGATAGGACGTACCAACGTCTGATCGTCGGGCAACTGAATGGTCACATCAACTTGCTCGATATCACGCTGCTCAAACACACCGTCGCTGTTTTGATAGTGGTACTTCATTGGGTTGTCATTTACCAAACTGAGCTGATAAAGGGTAAAGCGTTTGGCGGTAGAGACCGTATGACTCCAAGCCACATCTTTATTGAAACCAATATTGATGAATGGTTGTCCTTGTTGAGCGGCGCCCATCACATCAAGCTTGCCTGGCATGGTTAAATGAAACTCATAAAAACGCTGCACCCCCTCCCAAGGCTCATGTGGGTTGCCATACAAGATACCACTGTCAGTACCGGTGACCTCACTACCAAATGCATAAGCATTACTGCCGCCTTTCATCGCATTGATCGTAGACGTATCGAACTCAACGTCAGACTCTGGACTGACAGTACGCATTCTGCTACTGCTCATCACAGTATTTGGATCAGGAGGCGCTGCTGCTACGATTGGACCCACGAAGTTAGACAATCCACCTCGTAAGTTGGCTTTACCATAGAGCGCTAATAAATCATCGATTGTGATCTCACGCACCCATTCTGCCCCAGCACAGTCAGGGTCAATATTGTTTTTACCTGTATCGCGTAGATAACGGCTATAACCAGCGGCATAACCAGTCACCGCGTCGATAACTTCTGGATCTTGCGCAGCCAAAAAATTGGCACGCCTATCTGAAGCATTGTACCAAGTATAAAAAACATCGCTTGCTATATCACCTTCTTCACCTAGATACAGCATGCTTTGACCACTAGCCACGACGATTTCACGTGCCAGTGAGCAAATATTGTCTTCTGCAAAAGCATAGCCTACCCCATAACCTAAGCCTTTATAATCTTTGGCAGTGATATGGGGAATACCAAATTCAGTTCGCTGAATATCGGCTGAGTAAGTGAGTTGAGAGTTGACTGAATCATTGTCATTGTCTTTAAAACAACCAGACAGTGCAAGAGAGATTACCACTGCAAGTAGCGCAAGCCTAGGCGTACGCTGATTGAACACATGATTGCTCATAAGCTTATCCATCCATGGTTAACGGGTCTAGTAGAAAACCTTAGTATAAAGTCTCAGTGTCAAGCCTTAGTACAAAACTTTAGAAAAAGAGCCATCAACGAGCTTTATATGATCAATAAAATCCTTTTATTGCCAATACTCTTATTGTTGATAGAGGTCTTGTACCAATCAGACAAAACCAAGCATAAGAGCATCTGCTCATCATATAACAATATTGGTTGTCTACACCAGTATTGGTTATCTACACTAGTGATAAGACACGACATTTGCGCGCTGGTTAATAATACTTTATTATCAATATTCTCTCTATTAGGAAACGCCGATGTCATTTGCTCAAGTCTATACCCGTTCGGTCGTGGGCTTACATGCCCCCAAGGTCATCATCGAAGTGCATTTATCACAAGGCCTGCCAGCATTGACTATCGTAGGTTTGCCAGAAGCTGCTGTACGCGAGAGTAAAGATAGAGTGCGTTCTGCCATCTTAAATTCAGGTTTTCAATTTCCCAATCGCCGTTTGACCATTAATCTTGCGCCAGCAGACCTGCCCAAAGAAGGTGCTAGGCTAGATTTACCGATAGCTATCGGTATCTTGGCAGCCAGTGATCAGATTGATCCGGCGTCATTGACAGGATTTGAGTTTATCGGTGAGCTGGCACTGAATGGTGAGCTTCGGCAGGTGACAGGCAGCTTAGCAGTAGCGCGCGCGATAAAAGCGGAAGCGTTGGCCTTAAAATCGTCAAAAGCATCCAAACCGTCAAAAAATAATGAGCTACCACTGAATGAGCAACGCCAAGAACCACAAACCGTAGAATTGATAGTACCAATGGCTAATGGCGCTGAAGCTAGCCGTGTCGATGGTGTCACGATATTGGCCGCCCAAAACTTAAAGGCTGTCTGTGATCATCTGCAATCGCTAACAGATCCCAGTGCTACAGATACGCATTTAGAGGTGGTCCAGTCCAGTCCGGCACAGCAGCACATTGGCTATTCGGTAGACTTGGCGGATGTCAAAGGTCAGCATCATGCTCGGCGTGCGCTAGAGATTGCCGCAGCTGGTGGTCACTCGCTGTTATTTACAGGGCCACCTGGCTCAGGTAAGACGTTGATGGCATCACGGCTGCCGACTATCATGCCTGATTTGAGTGATGAAGATGCGCTAGAAGTAGCGAGCACTTATTCAGTTGCAGACAGTGACTACGATTATGGCACACGGCCATTTAGACAAGTGCATCACACCATATCAGCGGTGGCGTTGGTCGGTGGAGGTTCTCGCCCCAAACCTGGTGAGATTACGCTTGCCAATAAAGGCGTGTTATTCCTTGACGAATTACCAGAATTTGATCGTACCGTGTTAGAAGTATTGCGTCAGCCGCTAGAAGCCAAGCAAATCACCATTAGCCGTGCCAACTCGCAAATGAGCTTTCCGGCAAACTTTCAATTGGTGGCAGCGATGAATCCTTGCCCGTGCGGCTACGATGGAGACGGATCAGGCCGCTGTCGTTGTCGGCCTGAACAGATTAAGCGCTATCAAGACAAACTATCAGGTCCTCTACTAGATAGGATCGATCTACATATTACCGTGCCAGCGTTACCGATTTCAGACTTGCAAAACGCTCAGGCTGGCGAAACATCTGAGCAGGTACGCACGCGAGTAGTAGCTGCGCATAAGCAGCAATTACAGCGGCAGCAAAAAGTAAATAATGAGCTGAGCCCTAGCGAGATCGATAAATACATTCAGCTAGGAGAGAACGAACAGCAGCTATTACAGATGGCGCAGCAACGCCTAAACTTATCTGCTCGTGGTTATCATCGCGTATTGCGGGTCGCGCGTACCATTGCTGATCTTGCCGATAGTATTGATATTACCAGCGCTCACGTGTCTGAGGCACTAAGCTATCGCGGTAAGTGATTTATTATTAAGTTAAAACAGCCCAATAATATTACCAGCATCATCCAAATCAATATGTTCAGATGAAGGGGTTTTAGGCAGGCCAGGCATTTTCATAATAGGGCCACAGATCACCACAATAAAGCCCGCCCCAGAGGAAATGCTGATATCGCGTACATGGATATCAAAACCTGTAGGTCGACCAAGTCGCTTGGCATTATCACTAAGTGAATACTGGGTTTTGGCGATACAAATCGGCAACTTATCGAGATTGAGGGCTTCTAGGCGGCGTATTTTGACCTCGGCCAGACTGCTAATATCAATATCATCTGCCCCATAGATTCGCTGTGCTATCGTGCGAATTTTCTTTACAATACTCTGGTCACTGTCATAAGCCAAGCGGAATTGGCTGGGTTTATGACGGTTCTTACTGAGCAAATTTAGTAAAGTGTTTGCTAAATCTTCACCGCCAGCACCGCCTTTCTCCCATACTTGTGTTAGCGCAACTTTTACGCCTTTTGCTAGGCAAGCTTGGCGCACAAGCTCAATCTCAGCGTCGGTATCACTGGCAAACTGGTTAATGGCGACGACTACGGGCAGACCGTAGACTTCTTGCATATTTTCGATATGCTTCATAAGATTGGGCAGACCTTGCTCAAGTGCGATTAAGTTTTGATCAGTGAGCTTGTTTTTAGTTACGCCACCATTATATTTTAATGCACGAATGGTGGCGACGATTACGGCTGCATCTGGCGTCAATCCTGACAAGCGACACTTAATATCACAAAACTTTTGCGCCCCAAGGTCAGCGCCAAAGCCTGCTTCGGTGAGTGTATAGTCTGCCAAATGCATAGCAACTCGGGTTGCGATAACGGAGCTACAACCGTGGGCGATATTGGCAAATGGGCCACCGTGGACGATGGCAGGTGTGCCCTCAATCGTCTGTACAAGGTTGGGTTTGATGGCTTCTTTTAGGAGTACTGCCATTGCTCCATGAGCGTTAAGGTCTTTAGCGTAGATGGGCTGTTTGGCTTTGTTATAGGCTATTAGGATATTGCCTAGGCGCTGTTTTAAATCGTTCATATCTGTCGCCAAGCAAAAGATAGCCATGACTTCAGAAGCGACAGTAATATCAAAACCATCTTCACGCATTACGCCATCAGTGGTTTTGCCGATACCGCTGATAATATTGCGCAGTTGACGGTCGTTCATATCTATCGCACGACGCCAAAATACTTGTTTTGGGTCGATATCTAGCTCGTTACCTTGATAAATATGGTTGTCTAATAGTGCCGCCAGCAGGTTATTCGCTGCTCCAATCGCATGAAAGTCGCCGGTAAAGTGTAAGTTAATATCCTCCATCGGTAGTACTTGTGCGTAACCACCGCCAGCTGCGCCGCCTTTAATCCCAAACACGGGACCGATGGATGGCTCACGTATGGCAACCGCCGTTCTCTCACCGCTGTTTTGTTGCTTATGAATGCGGTTTAAGGCATCAGCTAAGCCGATAGTGACCGTAGTTTTACCTTCGCCAGCGGGTGTCGGGTTAATAGCAGTAACCAGTATCAATTTGCTCTGCTGATTTTTAACTGGCATGGCAAACACATCGGCTGAATTTATTTTTGCTTTATCATGGCCGTATGGTTCGATATTAGCAGTGGTTAAACCAAGTTTTTGTGCGATGTCGTTGATAGGTTGTAAGGTAGCATTTTGGGCGATGGCAATATCGCTGGGTACGATCATGTCAAAGGCTGCTGTACGGCCAAGGCGGAATGTAACGGTACAGCAGAACAAACCAGTCGATCCAGTTATTTATACTCTTTATAAAATATGTAACTGGATCAGGGCTTGAAAGTCCAAATCCGTAAATATGGCTCGCAACTATTGCTATTATTGCTATTGCTCTATAATTACTAATAGATTTTAAGTACATACATGTCTCTTAAAACATCAAAAAAACTTATGCATCAGCTAATATTACAAACGAATTAATTAAATGCTAAATTACTTGACGGTCTGCTGTACCGTAC